>VGYV01000824.1 GCA_016872855.1 Planctomycetota bacterium | reverse complement strand
TTTACGCGGTTCCTCTGTCGGCCCTGGCAGCCCTGAAGACCGCCTGAAGGCCGAACTACAAACAGGAACGCCCGCTTCGGCGTGCAAATCCGTTACTGCACCCCCACCGTGGCTGCAACCGCCCCGTGCGTGTTTAGCAGGAGGGGGCTCTCTCCCTCCCCCTTGGGGGGAGGGCAGGGGTGAGGGTGCTTTGTGCGGGACACGCGGGGACCCAAGCACCCTCACCCCACCCCTCTCCCCGAGGGAGAGGGAGGAAGCTCCCCCTGGCTAGACACGTACACCGCCCCGGTTGCGGCCGGCAAGCGGGAGGCTTGCCGCTCCCCCCAATGTGGCTCAATGTGGCTCAATGTGGCTCAATCGCCGTTTGGCAATTCTCCGCCGTCCGCGGCGGTCCAGCCCAATGTGGCTCAATGTGGCTCAACCATGCGCCACGCGCCGCGCCGGGGGGCGGGGGGGCGCCCCACCCACCGTTCTTTGTCTGCTGTCCACCGTCTACTGTCCACTGGCTCCTGCCGTCTGCCCTCTGCCCTCTGCCCTCTCCGTATCTTCTCTCCCCTACATGTACAAAGACAATCCCCCCTCAAAATGCTTGCCCGGAAATTTTCGGCCCGGCTTCAGGAATCCATAAGCACTTGCATTCCAAGACCTTACGGCGACGGGGATTTTTTTCAATCGGCGCCCTATTTTTCGCTCAGATTCCCCTTGACATCCACACGGTTGTGTGGTATCATTGGCGTAGAAAGGAGGCCAGCACATGGCCAAGGCCCTCACCGCCAAGCAGAAGGAGATTCTGGAGTTCCTCCGCGTCGAGGCCGCCCGGCGCGGCTGTCCGCCCACGATCCGCGAGATCGGAGCACGCTTCGGCCTCCGCTCGACAGGTTCGGTGCGCGACCACTTGCGCGCCCTCGAGCGCAAGGGCCACATCAGCCGCCGCCGCCACCTCTCGCGCGGCATCGTGCTCACCGCCGCCCCACGCGCCGCCCGGCCGCAGCCGCCCGCGCCGCGCCCGGCCATCCCCCTGGTCGGCGACATCGCAGCCGGCGCGCCCCAGCTCGCCATCGAGAGCGCCGTGGACTCGCTGCCCCTCGACCCCGCCCTCTTCGGCGGCGGCGAGCTCTTCGCCCTCCGCGTGCGGGGCGACAGCATGCGCGATGCCGGCATCTACGAGGGCGACCATGCCATCGTCCGCCGCCAGGCCACGGCCGACAACGGCGACATCGTGGTCGCCCTCCTCGACGACGAGGCGACTGTGAAGCGCTTCTTCCACGAGGGCCATCGCGTGCGGCTCCAGCCGGAGAACCCGGCCTTCCAGCCCATCTTCCTCGAGCCCCGCCAGGCCGAGGTGCGGCTCCTTGGCAAAGTCGTCGGCGTCCTCCGAAAGCTCTGAGCATTTGCGATTTGCGATTTCCAATTTGCGATTGAAGGAGAACGGAATGACAGAGGAAGAAATGAGGACACGCACGAACTCACCGCCATCATGGCCGCCTCGCGCAAGTCGGCATCGAGCCGCCACTGAGGAATCTGAAATCGCAATTCGCAAATTGCAAATCGCAAATCCCCATGGCTACCACACAAGACCTCAACGACCCGATTGACGTGGTCACTATCTTCCGCGAGGGCCGCATGGCCCCCGTGAAGTTCCGCTGGGGCGGGCGCACCTACCCTGTCGCCCGCGTGGCCTACCGCTGGGTCACGCGGCAGGGCGCCTACCCCATCCACCACTTCGCCATCGCCACCCCGGACGGCCAGCTCTGCGAGCTCGCCCTCAACACCCAGAGCATGCAGTGGTCGCTCCTCAAGGTGCAGATGGAAGGATAGAGGAGGAGCCGCGAGCGCCGAGCCACGAGCCGCGAGCCTTGAAAGGGAAAACCTGAACCTGCTTCCTCTGAAAGCTCGCCGCTCGCTGCTCGTGGCTCGTGGCTCAATCCCATGCTCGGCTTCGAACGCAACTTCGCCATCTCGGGGAAGTCCCGGCTCCTGGGAGCCGGGGCTCCCCCTGTTTCCCCGCAGCAATCGTCCTCGTCCTCGTCGTCGTCCTCGAATCTCCTCTTCTCGGCTTCCCTGCCGCTCGAGCGCGTGATCGTGTGCGTGGATATGGACGCCTTTTTCGCCTCGGTCGAGCAGCAGTGCGCTCACGGGGCGCTCGACGACAAGCCCGTGATGGTGTGCGGGGACACCGAGCGCCGCAGCGTGGTGGCCGCGGCCAACTACATCGCCCGCGAATACGGCGTGCGGGCCGGCACCCCCATCACCACGGCCCGCCGCCTCTGCCCACACGGCGTCTTCCTCACAGGCGACCCCGAGAAATACGTCTACACCTGCATCCGCATCAACGACCTCTGCCGCGAGTTCACCCCGCGCGTCGAGTGCTTCAGCATTGACGAGAGCTTCCTCGACATCTCCGGCTCGGCCCACCTCTTCGGCGGCCCGGTGGAGACCGCTCGCCGCCTCAAGGCCCGCATCCGCGAGGAGCTGGGCATCCCCTGCACCGCCGGCATCGGCCCAAACAAGCTCCTCGCCAAGACCGCCTCCAAGCTCGGAAAGCCCGACGGCCTCTTCACCCTGAGCCACGCCGACGTGCCGACGAAGCTCCACCCCCTCCCCATCACCAAGCTCTACGGCATCGGCGCCCGCACCGCCGAAAAGCTCGCTCGCATCGGCGTCGCCACCATCGGCCAGCTCGCCCGCACCCCGCCCGACACCCTCAAGCGCCTCTTCGGCATCATCGGCCCCATGATGCACGACGCCGCCAACGGCCTGGACAGCTCCCCACTCCTCACCGAGGACGAGCAGCCCGAGGCCAAGAGCGTGGGCAACAGCTACACCTTGAGCGACGACACCCGCGACGTGCGAAAAGTCCTCACCGTCCTCCTCGGCCTCTGCTCCAAGGTCGGCCGCCGCCTCCGCAAGGGCGGCCACGCCGGCCGCACCGTCACCCTCACCCTCCGCTACGCTAACTTCCAGACCCTTGTCCGCGCCCGCACCGTCGAGGCCCCGCTCAACCTCGACCGCGACATCTTCGCCGCCGCCTGCGCTCTGCTCGACGAGGTCTGGCACAAGAGCCGCGCCGTCCGCCTCCTCGGCGTCAGCGTCTCCAACCTCCTCCACCGCGACGACCCGCGCCAACTCCCCCTCTTCGGCCACGCCCGCCGCCAGCGATTGCGCCAATTCCTCGCCTCGGTGGACGCCCTCCGCGACCGCTACGGCGAATCCGTCGCCATCTGGGCCCCCCTCCTCCGCTCGGACGAGGCGATCTGAAAGCCACGCGCGAAGCGGCATCCCTCCCCCCCCAAGCACTAAGTACAACGCCCCACAAATAAGGGGACAAAATGGCCGTCCCGAAGGGACAGCAGTGGGTAGCCGGCGGCTTCAGCCGCCGGAGCGCGGCGTACCCACGGCCCAGTCCCGAAGGGCCGG
>VGYV01000823.1 GCA_016872855.1 Planctomycetota bacterium | reverse complement strand
CACAGGGACGCTGAGTTCGCGGGCACGCTGCGGCTGGAGGCCCCCGGCGGCTTTACCGTGACGCCGGCCGAGTCGCCCGTGAAGCTGGCGGCGGGCGAGAAGGCGAAGCTGGCGGTGAAGGCCGCCCTCGCCAGGGCCATGCCGCGGGGCAAGTACCCCATCGCCGTCACGCTCCTGCGGCAGGACGGCACGGCCGAGTGGACGGGCCGCGCCGAGCTCGAGCACCTCGGCCCCCGCGCGCGACTCGTCGTCAAGGCCGCCGAGGACGCCCACGTGAACAAGGGCGCAGGGACCACCAACTACGGCACGGCCAAGGTGCTGCTGGTGGACGGCGGCGACGCCGCGATGGGCGACCACGACCACGCCATCGCCTACCTGAAGTTCCGCCTCAGCGTGCCCGGCAAGCCCATCTCCGCCACCCTGCGCATCGTCAACGCAGGCAACCCCGCGGGCACGGTGGGCAGCGTGTGCCTCGTGGCCGCGCCCTGGGACGAGAAGGCGATCACCTACGACACCCGCCCCAAGCTCGGCAAAGCCGTCGGCAAGATGGGGCGGGTGGACGAAGACCAGACCGTCGAGGTGCCGCTCGCCCTCAACCTGGCAGGCCTGACAGAGCTTAGCCTGGCGATTGACCCCGCGAACCAGGACGGCGTGGACTTCGTGAGCCGCGAGGGCGGCAAGCCGCCGGAACTGGTCATCGAGTACGAAAAGGAGCCGTGATGCCCGTATGTAGTGCCGCCTTCAGGCGGTCTTCTGTTCGTAGTTCCGCCTTCAGGCGGTCTCCCGTTTGGAGTCCCGCCTTTAGGCGGTCTTTGGCTTTGCTCCTCACCCTCGCTCTGGCCCTTCTCGCCGCGGCATCGCATTGCGGAGCGGGTGATGCGGCTGGCCCGAAGGCCCTCGCCGAGGAAATCGTCCGCTCAGCGGGGGTGCCAGGCGGCCTCTGCGTCCACCTCGGCTGCGGCGAGGGCGCGCTCACCGCCGAGCTGGCCGCGAGCGGCAAGTTCCTCGTCCACGCCATGGACCCCGATGCCGCGGCGGCAGCGAAAGCGCAGAGGCTCCTCCGCGACCGCGGCCTCTACGGCCTCGCCTGGGCCGAGCAGCGCGACTACTCGGCGCTGCCCTACGCTGAGAACCTGGTGAACCTGATCGTGATGGACGACATTCCCGAGCGCGGCGGCCCGTCGCTCAAGGAGATGCTGCGCGTCCTCGCCCCCAACGGCGTCGCCTACATCGGCCAGAGCGACGCCGCGGCGGCCGCGGGCACCCCGCTCCGCGACGACAGGTTCGCCGCCCGCATGAAGGCCCTCGGCATCGAGGGACTCCAGATCATCCGCCGACGCGGCGTCTGGGCGCGCATCCAGAAGCCCTGGCCCGACGAGATGGACGAGTGGCCCATGCCACGCCACGGCCCCGACGGCAATGCCGCGTCCCGCGACTCTCTCGTCGGCCCGCCCCGCCGCATCCGATGGCTCACTGGGCCGTGGCTCGAGGCGAGCAACATGGCCACCGCCGGCGGCCGCCTCTACCACGGCGGCCTCATCGTCCGCGATGCCTTCAACGGCCTGCGCCTGTGGGACAAACCGCTCGCCCCCGCCCCGTTCCGATTCGGCTACCCGTCCTCCGGGCCGGCCGGCAGCGTCCTGCCCGTCCTCGCCCACGACCGCGCCTTCGCCTTCACCGACAAGCGGGTCGTCGCCCTCGACCCCGCCACGGGCGCCGTGCTGCGCGAATACCCCGACGCGGGCCACCCCGCCGAACTCGTCCACGACCGCGGCGTGCTCTACGCCGCTGCAAAGACCCGGCTCCGCGCGCTCGACGCCACCGACGGCAAGCTCCTCTGGACCTTCGAGGGCCGGGAGATTGACGGCCTGGTGACGGGCGACGGCGGCGTGTTCCTCTTCGAGGGCGACGTGAAGCAGGGGGAGAAGCGCTGCCTCGTCTGCCTCGACCGCGGCACGGGCCGCGAGCGCTGGCGCAAGGCCGACTACCCCTGGTTCCCCCGCGCCCGACGCCTCTCCCACGGCAACGGCGTCCTCATCGCCGAAGTCTCGACCCTCAAGGACGACAAGCCGGGCAACAGCATCCACGCCCTCTCCGACCGCGATGGCTCGCCCCTCTGGGAGCGCGTTTACGAGCCCGGGATGAGCCACTACACCCAGGCTCGCGCCATCCACACCGCCGGCCTCGTGTGGGTGCTCCTCGCCAAGAAGTGGGAGGGCCTGGACCCGAAGACCGGCGCCGTGGCGAAGACGGCCGAGGGAGCCGGCGGCCACTGCTTCCCGCCGGTCGGCACCCCGCGGTTCCTCATCTCCAGCGAGATGAGCTTCGCCGACCTCGCGACGGGCAAGCTCGACTCCAATCGCATCACGAAGGGCAATTGCAGCCGCGAGGCCGGCTTCATGCCCGCCAACGGCCTCGTCTACGTGGGGCCGAAGCACTGCTCCTGCTGGCCCATGCTCCGCGGCTACGCCGCACTCGCTCCCGCCGCGAGCCACGAGCCGCGAGCCACGAGCGGCGAGCGCGGCGAGGCGTTCCTAGAGCGTGGCCCTGCCTTCTCTGAAATCGGCAATCGGCAATCGGCAATCGGCAATGCGGGCGATTGGCCCTCCTACCGCTCCGACGCCTGCCGCAGCGCCAGCACCACAGCCAGTGTGCCAACTGGGCTGGAGGTGCTCTGGACCGCCAAGCTGGGCAGTTGGCCCCTGGGGCCGCTGACCGAGGACTGGAAGTTCAACCTCCACTCGCGCGGCCCACTCACCCCGCCCGTCGTTGCGGAGGGCCTGGCCATCGTCGCCCGGCCCGAGGCACACCAGGTCGTCGCCTTCGATGCCGCGACGGGCGAGCGGCGCTGGGACTTCACGGCCAACGGCCGCGTGGACACGCCCCCCACCCTCCACGCCGGCCTGTGCCTCTTCGGCACCCGCAGCGGCTGGGTCTACTGCCTGCGCGCCGCCGACGGCGCGCTCGCCTGGCGCCTCCGCGCCGCGCCCCACGAGGAGCGCATCGTGGCCTTCGGACAGCTCGAATCGCCCTGGCCCGTGCCCGGCAGCGTGCTGGTGGTGGACGGCCTGGCCTACTTCGCCGCAGGCCGCCAGCCCCTGGCCGACGGCGGCATCCACGTGTTTGCCGCCGAGCCGGCCACGGGCAAGGTGCTCTGGACGAAACGCCTCAACACCCTGCCGATGACCGGCTTCTACAACGGCCTGGGCCTGGAGTTCGACCCCTTCGACCTCCTGGTCGCGGAGGCCCCGAAGCCCACATCGGTCGCGGCGGGGGAGCCCGCCAACGGCACGGCATTCGTCACCCTCTCCCGCTGGCGCTTCGCGCCGAAAACGGGCGAGATAACGGTCGCGGCCAGGAGCGGCTTCGCCTGCTTCCGCACCGACGGCGGCGGCGTGATGGCCCCGCGCGGCGTGTGGAGCTACGGCCCG
>VGYV01000822.1 GCA_016872855.1 Planctomycetota bacterium | reverse complement strand
CGAGGTGGGGGGGGGGGGGGGGGGGGGGGCAGTGGGGTCAGGTCGTAGTACTCCATTTTCTTCGGGGCACGCGCTCGCCTGAAAGAATGGAGTACTACGACCCGACCCCGGCGCCCCCAGCGCCCCGGCGCCCCCCTCAATCCGGCCGGGCGCTTGGCGCCATACCGTCCAACGCCGTGCTCGGCAACCGGTGGCGCACCCCTCATTTCTCATACCGGTTCAGGTTCGTGAGCTCTGGTTTCATGTACTCTGCGGATGAGTTCAGTTCCTTGGTGGCATCATCCAGAAGTTCAACAAGCATCTGCCGTTGCACGGCACCCTTCAGTATCTTGCCGTACAGATAGTCAAGTACCGTGTCGCGGCTCTCCCCATCCATTGCCGCATTCGCTAGCCGCCACATAAGCATGTCGAAACCGGCAGGCCCGACCCCCAGCCGATCGAAGGCTCCGAGTAGGGCCGCCTTCCGCTCGGCTGAGTCCTCACCCTCAACCCTGGTATACGCAAAAGTGCCAGCGGCTGCCAATGGCTCGGTACCGTGGTAGTTTCCTGCCGTATCGAAGTCGGAAGATGCAACATGACGGAGGTGTGGAGGCATTGCCATGCATGCTCTGTACCACATTGTGCATCCCCCGAGTTCCTCAATGCGCTCGCGGACACGTCTAATCTTGTCTTCGCACTCAGCCATGACCCTGGTGGACGCGCCTCTGTATGCCGCTTCCCATTGGCTAAGCGGTCCGCTGAGCTGCAGGACAAGGATCTGGAGGTCCTCCGACTCGTTGAGGAAGTCCTTCGCATATGAGCAAGCCGTTTGGTCCCGTCCACGCATGCCCCCCTCCTCGCCCATCGCGGAAATCCAGTAAGCCGGTGGGTGCCACTTTGGCCACTCGGCTCCACACTTGGGGCACCGAAAAGGCGTATCGGGCACCGCCACGATCTCGGCCCGGCAATCACTGCATCGCGACTTCACGGGCGGCAAAACAGTTGCGCCGTGGTTAAGAAGTAGCGCCTCGATCTCAGGCAGCCTGTCTCTTCTGGCGATGTACAAAGGGGAATCGCCGCTACCGTTCTTTGCGTTTGGATCTGCCCCGTGTTTCAGGAGCAACTCTACGACTTCTCTTTGGCTCTTGACTACAGCCCAATGGATGGGCCGAATGAGGGAGAATCCGCCTTCGGCATTAACATCAGCGCCGTGGCTCACCAGCACCTCGACTACGTCCTTGTGCTCGACGGCCTCGTGCAGGGGCGTGACCCCATTTGTGTACCCGGTGACGTCGGCGCCGTATTGGAGCAGCAACTGCACCATCTCCGCATTCCCTCGTCTTGCGGCAAGACCAAGCGGACTGTGTTCCCCGAAATCTTCGTACCGCGCGCACTTCCCATAGGCGCTGGGATTGGCCCCCTTTCTCAGTAGCGTCTCCACAGTCGTTGTCCTGCCTTCGGCGACAGCGGCCAATAGCTCATGGTCTATGCCCTGCGCAGACTCCGGAGGCACAACGCGAGGCTTGACTCCCTGCCCCAGTGGTGGTGGCGGGACCTTCTGAAGCGGCATCTCCACACCACCTGCAGGTTGCCCCACTTCCTCTTCTTCATCTGATCGTGCGCCGCCAAACAACTTCCGGAACCAACGCATGTCGCTCCTCCGATGTTCTTGCCTCGCCGAACTCTGTACTGGTTCAGCGTGAAGTGGACAAACAGCCCTCCGAAGTAGGCCACTCGCTTGCCTGTAGCAAGTGGGAGCTTTCAGAGGCACCCGGGGGCTCTGGATGACCTTGTCCCCCGATGAGGGGGCGTGTGCTGGGGGAGGCGCTTGGCTCCTCCTCGACGGTCGCCCCTGGCCCCGGCAGGCTATCCCTGGCGGGTTCGCCCCGGGAGAGCGCGACTGCCCTTCGCCGGCCTAGTGCGGCCGGCTGCATCATAAGCGTTTCATTCTGCGTTGTCAAGCGCTCCTGTGGATCATTGGGGCGGTTCGCCGCTGGACCTGCTGGCTCGATGGCTTCGGAGGCGGAAGCCGCGAAGAGCGCGTTCCTAAGCTGGAGCTTGGGAACGAGGGAGAACGAGAGACAGCAGTTTCGGGCAACTCAGCCGGAGCCTGTGCCCTTCCACGTCTTCCCCGCCCGCTCGAAGATGTCGTCCACCGAGATGGCGGCCGGGAAGAAGGTGGACGGGATGGACACGGTGGACTGCGTGGACAGGAAACGGCAAGGTGCTGTCCATCATGTCCATCCTGTCCACACTGTCCACTGTTGCCAGGCACTCATCAACCCGCATTTGACACGCGGCGCCCGGGGGGCTATGATACCGCGCCAATGTGGCGCGGCCCCAGACCTCCCGGTTTCTGAAAGGACAGAGTCCATGGCAGACAAGGTGCGGCTGGCGATGATCGGCTGCGGCGGCATGGCCAACGGGCACATGCGCGGCTACGAACTCCTCTATCAGAAAGGGATGCGGAACTTTGAGATCACGGCCTGCGTGGACACGAATCTCGAGAACGCCGTGAAGTTCGCTGACGCCGCCGAGAAGTTCCAGGGCAAGCGGCCCCCCGTCGCTAACAACTACGAAGAGGTCATCAGCAAGAAGCTGGCGAACGCCGCCGATATTGCCACGCCGCACGGGCTGCACCACGTCATCGGCTGCGCCTGCTTGGAAAACGGCATTGACGTGATGATTGAGAAGCCCATCGGCATCACAGTGCGGGCCAGCCGCCTGATCGCCGAGACGGCCGACAAGTGCAAGCGGGTCGCCGCGACCGCCGAGAACATCCGCCGGTCCCTCGGCCAGCGGGCCATCTGCTGGGCGATCAACGAGAAGAAGATCATCGGCGAGATGCGCAGCTTCTTCTCCCAGGGCGCAGGCTACAGCCCCTTCCCCGGCGACGCGGCCCCCTTCCGCTGGCGCATCCAGAAGCTCCTCAGCGGCGGACTGATGGTGATGGACAGCGGGGCGCACTTCGTGGACTCGATGCGCTATTTCTTCGGCGACCTGGAGCGCGCCTACGCCGAGCTCCGTCTCTTCGAGCCAGCCAAGTTCACCGACGCCAACGGCAAGACGGTCGTGAGCGACTGCGAGGACTCCTGGTCGGCCATCCTCACCTTCAAGAGCGGCCTGGTGGGCACCTGGAGCTGGTCAAACGTCCAGCCCGGCCACTCCTACCGCACCGTGCTCTACTACGGCTCCGAAGGCTCGATCAAGGACACGGGCGATGTGTTCCACGGCTTCCAGTCCCTCGCCGGCGAGGTGATGTTCAAGGACGGCAAGACGAAGAGCGTGAGCGACCTCGCCATCGAGTTCTTGCTGAGCCTTTCGCCCGACGAGAAGGAGCGGCTGTTCCCCTACGGCATCACGAACGGCGTCTACCTGGAGTGCTGGGACTTCGTGGACGCCTGTGCGAAGCGCCGCCGCCCCGACGTTGATGCGTGGGATGGCCTGAAGGCC
>VGYV01000821.1 GCA_016872855.1 Planctomycetota bacterium | reverse complement strand
CGCCCTCGTTCGTAGTTCGGCGTTTACGCGGTTCCTCTGTCGGCCCTGGCAGCCCTGAAGACCGCCTGAAGGCCGAACTACAAACAGGAACGCCCGCTTCGGCGTGCAAATCCGTTACTGCACCCGGGGATGGCAGGAGTTCTGGTGATTGGCCTTGACCAAATTAACGACTGGCGTTAAAATGGTCAGCATGAAGGACCGCTCTCTCGCGCAGCCCATCGGGCAACTGGCCCTCTCGGACCACAAGATCGCCTTCGTCTCGGGGCCTCGCCAGTGCGGCAAGACGACTCTGGCCAAGATGCTCCTCCGCAGCCGCAAGGTGGGACTCTACCGGAACTGGGATGAAATCGGGTTCCGCCGCGCCTGGGCGAGGAACCCCTCTGCCCTGATTCCGCGAGCGGAGGAAGACGATGTACCGCTCGTGGTCCTCGACGAGATCCACAAGGACCGCCGGTGGAAGCGGAATCTCAAGGGCGTGTTCGACACGCTGGAGGCGCCCTGCGACATTCTGGTCACCGGGAGCGCGCGGCTCCGCGTGTACATGCGCGGCAGCGACAGCCTCCTCGGGCGCCACCTGAGCTTCCGGCTTCACCCCTTCTCCGTGCGCGAGGTGGGCAGGCCCGACGTGCTCGGCCCCGATGAGGCGCTGAATGCCTTATTCGCGCGGGCGCGGACCTCAGGCAAGGCGACCGAGGACTCCCTTGCGGCGTTGATGACGTACGGCCCGTTCCCGGAGCCCCTCCTGGCGCAGGACACGCGCAAGGCGCGCCTCTGGCGCCGCAACCGCGAGCAGTTGGTCGTGCGGGAGGACCTGCGCGACCTGAGCCGGCTGCCGGACCTTGGACGCATTGAGATGATGACCGCCCTGATGCCGGAGCGGGTCGGCTCGCTCTTCAGCCTCTCCTCGCTGGCCCGCGACCTCGAAGTGAGCGTGCCGACGATCAAGCGTTGGATGGCCTACCTGGATCAGCTCTACTACGTATTCGAGATCAAGCCGTACACGCGACGGATCGCGCGCTCGCTGCGGCGGGAAGGCAAGGTGTATCTCTGGGATTACGCTGCCGTCCGCGGGGAGGCGCAGCGCTTCGAGAACCTGGTGGCGGCGCACCTTCTCAAGGCCTGCCACTACTGGACCGACACGGGCGAGGGCGACTTCGCCCTGTTCTACCTGCGCACCAAGGAGAAGCAGGAGATTGACTTCCTCATCGTCCGCGACGGCAAGCCGTGGCTGCCGGTGGAAGTCAAGCACGCGGAGTCCGCGCCGGCCGCGAGCTGGGCCAGGTTTGCCCCGATCCTTCCCTGCACCCGGGGCCTCCAGTTGGTGCGACAACCCCACTGGGAGACCCACAGGTTCGGGGCGGCCCAGGTCCTGGTTGCCGGGGCGGCGGAGGCCCTCGGCTACTTCGCGTGAGCGCCCCCCTCCCCTTCGGGCCGACGGAATGGAGGCTGGATGAAAGGTGGAGGAGACGGGCTGGGGGTTGCGCCTGCGTCCCCGTTCCTCAAGTGGGCGGGGGGCAAGGGGCAGCTCCTGGGCCAACTGACGCCACTGCTGCCCGAGCGGTTCGGGCGCTGCATCGAGCCCTTCGTCGGCGGCGGGGCGATGTTTTTCCACCTACACAACCTGGGCCGAATCGCGTGCGGGGCGCTGCTGAACGATGCCAATGCCGAGCTGATGGACTGCTATCGGGTGGTGCAGGACGCCGCCTGCCTGCGCGAACTGATCGAGCGGCTGCGGGTGCACGCGGGCCGCGTGGGCGACGCGGACTACTACTACAGCGTCCGCGCGTGGGACAGGGAGCCGGGCAGTGTGGGCGGGGCCTCCGTGCCCCGCGCGGGGCAGAGACGCCCCGCCCACAGGGACTGCCAGCCGTTGGCCCTGCTGCGTGAACGCGGAGCCAGAACAGATGAGCTTGACCGATACAGCCCGGTCGAGCGGGCGGCGCGGACGATCTTCCTGAATCACACGTGCTACAACGGACTCTATCGCCTGAACAGCCGCGGGCAGTTCAACGTGCCCTACGGCAAGTGGAGCCGGCCGCCGAGGGTGTTCGCTGAGGCGAATCTGTGGGCCTGCCATCGGGCGCTCCAGGGCGTCGAGCTGCGGTGCGAGGGCTTCGAGGCGTGCATCGAGCAGGCGCGGGCGGGCGACTTCGTGTACCTCGACCCGCCCTACGACCCGCTGAGCGCCACGTCGTCGTTCACGACATACACGGGCGTGGAGTTCCGCGAGCGCGATCAGGAGCGGCTGGCCGAGGCGTTTCGGGAGTTGGACGCCCGGGGGTGCCTGGTGCTCCTGAGCAATTCGGCCACGCCCCTCATCCGCCGACTCTACCGCGGCTTCCGAGTGGACACGCTTCTGGCCGCCCGCGCCATCAGCTCGAAGGCCGATGGGCGAGGGAAGGTCGAGGAGCTGGCGGTGAGGAACTACGGGTGAGCAGGGGGCCGGGAGCAACCACGGCAGGGACGGAGAATGGCGTGAACATAAGCCCGTAAGGGCGACAGGGGGTAGCCACGGGCGTGAGCCCGTGGATCGCGGCGGCACACCCGGCCCAGCCCCCGCAGGGGGCGGCAGGGACTCGCGGAGCCGTGCTGAACCAAGGTTCTGCCGCCCGCCGACGGCGGGCTGAGTTGGCGCGCCCTTACTACTCTGGCCACAAATCATGTAGCACCTCAGGCACGGTGCCCGAAGGGAGAGTCCTGTTTGGAGTGCGGCCTTCAGGCCGTATCTGGGCGTACGGGCTGAAGCCCGCACTCCGAACGCGCGCTACGTGATTTGTGGCCAGAGTAGTAACCTCACGCCATTCCGCCCCGAGAGTTTTGATCGGCGGAAGGCATTGCGGGAGAAGGGGTTACGGAGTTTTCGTTCAGGCGGAAAAATCGCGCCCGCTCATGTTGGGCTCGAATTTTCGTTGTACTGGGGGGAAGGACCACAATGGTTGAAGTGGCTATCTCCTGCCGCCCGCCGATGGCGGGCTGAGTTGGCGCGCCCTTAACTTCACGCCATTCCGCCCCGAGAGTTTTGATCGGCGGAAGGCATTGCGGGAGAAGGGGTTACGGAGTTTTCGTTCAGGCGGAAAAATCGCGCCCGCCCATGTTGGGCTCGAGTTTTCGTTGTACTGGGGGGAAGGACCACAATGGTTGAAGCGCTCGGGCAGCCCCCGCCCCCCCCTCTGAGAGCGGCGGTGTGCGCCACGGTGAGCGACTCTGCGCGACTCTGGGCGACTCTGAGCCGGAAGGGCGAGAATCGCCAAACGGCGATTGAGCGACTCTGAACGACTCTGGCCGACACTGGACGAGACTGGGCAGGGGTCAGGCCCTCATCTTTGCCCACATCTTCTCGTGGCCCCCGGTCAGCCCCCGAAGGGGGTGGTCCAGCCGTAGCCCAGAGCCTGCCCTGAGCGGAGCCGAAGGGGCGACCAACGGGAGCCCTGG
>VGYV01000820.1 GCA_016872855.1 Planctomycetota bacterium | reverse complement strand
AGGCTCCGTCGTCGGCTTCTGCTGCAACGTGCTGGCGAGCAAGTTCCCCCCGAAGTTCGTCCCCTCCTTCTCGTGGCTCACCGATTCGGGCTGCTCGCCCTATTCGCCGACGCTGGCCGTCGAGGTCGCCCGCCGCGTCCTCGCCCGCCGCAAGAAGGCCGTCACCGACGCCGACGCCGCCCTCATCCACACGCTCTACGGCCTCACCCAGCCCGAACGCGACACGCTGGGCATGGAGCAGTAGCCGTAGCCGCAACCGTCCCGGTTGCGGTCGGCAAGCCGGGCGCCCGTTGCCGGCAACGGGCGCCTTGCCGCTACTCGATCCATCCCCCGCCGAGGACGGTGTCGCCGTCGTAGAACACGGCGGCCTGGCCGGGGGTGATGGCGGTTTCGGGGCGGGCGAAGGCCACGCGGGCGCCGCCATCGGGCAACGGCTCGATGGCCGCAGGGACGGGCGTGTGGTTGTAGCGAATCTGCACGGCCGCCTCGACGCGCGCGGGCGGCTCGGCGAAGGCCATCCAGTTCACCTCGGACACCCGCATCGCCGCCCGCTCCAGCTCCTTGCGGGTGCCGATGATGACGGCGTTCGCCTGGCGGTCAATGCGGACGACGTAGCGTGGCGAGCCGAGGGCGACGCGGAGCCCCTGCCGCTGGCCGATGGTGAAGAGCTGGCAGCCCGGGTGCTGGCCGACCACGCGGCCCGTGGTGTCCATGATCGGCCCCGGGCGGATGCGGTCCGCCATCCGCTCCCGCAGCAGCCGCCGGTAGTCGCGGCTCGGGATGAAGCAGATGTCCTGGCTCTCCTCGCGTTCCACGGCAGGGACGCCGAGTTCGGCCGCCATCCGCCGCACGTCGCTCTTGCAGAACTCGCCCAGTGGGAACAGGCAGCGTGCCAGTTGCTCCTGTGTGAGGCCGAAGAGCACGTAGGACTGGTCCTTCGCGGTATCGGCGCCGCGCCGCACCACTATGCGGCCGTCGCGGCGCGAGAGGCGGGCGTAGTGGCCCGTGGCGAACCGCTCGGCTCCGAGCGCCAGCCCGTGGCGGAGCAGCCGGCCGAACTTGTTCCGGCGGTTGCACACCACGCAGGGGTTGGGCGTGCGGCCGGCGTCGTACTCCGAGCACAGATAGGTGATGAGCTCTTCGCGCTCGGCCGAGAAGTCCACGATCTCCAGCCGGACGCCGAGCGACTTCGCCACGTGCGTCACGTAGCAGCCGTGCCCTTGCGGGCAGCACAGCTCGTCCGGCCGCACGCCCAGGGCCTCCGCCATGCGCGCCGCCTCAGAGGGCGGCACGCACACGAGGCGCATGTGCAGGCCCACCACCTCGTGCCCCGCCTGCTTCAGCAGAGCGGCAGCCAGACTGGAGTCAACCCCTCCGCTCATGGCAACCGCAACTCTCATGGGAACTGTCCTATCCCCAAGGGGGGCAGGACGCGTGACCCGTGACAAGAAGGGACGTATCCCCCTTCCTGTCACGCGTCACGCGTCACGGGTCATGTGATTTCCAGCATCTTCTCAATCGCCCTCCTCGCCAACCCCGCCACCTCGGGCGGCACCGTGACACGATACTCCATGTCCTCGAGCGCCCAGACCATCTTCTCCAGCGTGTTCAGCTTCATATTCGGGCAGTCGGCCAGGGGCGAGACCTCGAGGAAGGTCTTCCCGGGGCTGTCCTTGCGCAGGCGGTGGAGGAGGCCGATCTCGGTGCCCACGATGATCGTCTTCGCCGGCGTCTCCTTGCACCACTTGACCATTCCCGACGTGCTGGCCACCTTGTCGGCCAGGGCCACCACGTCGCCCGTGCACTCGGGGTGGCAGATGAACAGGGCGTCGGGGTGCTCGGCTTTGAGGGCCTGCACGTCCCTCGCCAGGATGTGGTGATGGGTCGGGCAGTAGCCGGGCCACAGGATGAGCGGGCGGCCGAGCTGCTTGGCCACGTAGTCGCCCAGGCTCTGGTCGGGCACGAAGAGCACCTCGCGGCCGGGCGGGATCGTGGCGACCACCTTCACGGCGTTGGCCGAGGTGCAGCAGATGTCGCTCATCGCCTTGATGGCCGCCGACGAGTTGACATAGGTCACCACCACGGCGTCGGGGTGCTTCGCCTTCATCGCGGCCAGCTCGCGGGGCGTCACCATGTTCGCCATCGGGCAGCCTGCGTTGGGGTCGGGGATGAGCACCGTCTTGCCGGGGCAGATGATCGCGGCGGTCTCGGCCATGAAGTGCACGCCGCAGAAGAGAATCACGTCGGCCGTCGTCTTCGCCGCCTCCTGCGACAGGCCGAGCGAGTCGCCCGTGAAGTCCGCCGCGTCCTGCACCTCGCCGCGTTGGTAGTTGTGCGCCAGGACCACGGCGTTCCGCTGCCGCTTCAGCTCCCGCAGCCGCTCCAACAGCCGCTCGTCGGACATCTCGCCTCTCCTTGCCAATGCCTGCCTGCATTATAGCAGGCGCCACGCCCGCCTGCCAATGTGGCTCAATGTGGCTCAATGTGGCTCAACTGCCGATTGGCGATCCTCGCCCTTCCGGGGCGGTCCAGCCCAATGTGGCTCAAAGTGGCTCAACATTGCGCCACGCGCGCTCGCACCGCAGGGGGGGCGGGGGGGCGCCAGTCCCCTCGGGGCGTGTTCCCCAAACCCAGTTCAGGGGATCAACCCCGTTTGGAGTCCCGCCTTCAGGCGGATCGGGGCGCGAGAGGGCCGCCTGAAGGCGGGACTCCCAACGGGTTGGCCATTTGAGCCACATGCCTTTGCTCCCTTCTCCCCTCCACCCATATGTACGGGTCGCGTCCGACGACTCGCCAGTGGGTCCGGGGTTTATGGCGGCTGGGTGGGCTGCAAGTGTCTGGCGTTAGAGCACTTCGGGCGGGAGGGCTCGACGCAAGAAAATCTCTCCGTACTGCCAAATTGTCGCTTGCATACGGTCTCGTGGCGGCAAGCGTCCCGCTTCTACCTGTCTAGCGAGAGGGGACATCTCTCCCTCCCCCCTCGGGGGAGGGCGGGGGTGAGGGGCTCCGGCAGAGGCGCTGTGCCGGCCCCGGCGTCCCTCACCCCCGCCCTCTCCCGAAGGGAGAGGGGGGAAGGCGCACTCCTGGCTAGACAACTGCTCCCGCTTGCCGACCAACTCACCGCCGTCGCGCTCTGATTGAACCCGTAGGGGCGGCCCTCGTGGCCGCCCAGTTCCTAAATAACTCGCCACGATTCTGAATCAGTGTGGGCGGGGCCTCTGCGCCCCGCGACACCCTGCGCGGGGCAGAGACGCCCCGCCCACAGCGATCAACCCTTGTGCGGTCACACTTACCCGGGGCCTCCTGATTCAGAATCGTGGCGAGTTATTTGGGCGTGGTCCGTTTCGGACACTGCGTAAGTTGAGGAAATGTCGTGCATTACAGCAGAAGACCCTTGAATTCACGGCCCCCTCTGGGGCATACATGTTGTTGTTCC
>VGYV01000819.1 GCA_016872855.1 Planctomycetota bacterium | reverse complement strand
AGAGTCCGTGATCTTCTCACACCCGCCCAAGTCGAGCGACTGGAGGGACGTGAGGCCTTTGAGGCCCGCCAGCCCAGAGTCCGTGAACCTGTTACACCCGCTCAAGTCGAGCGACGTGAGGGCCTTGAGGCCCTTCAGGTGCCCCAGTCCAGCGCCAGTGACCTTGTCACACATGCTGACGTTGAGCGACTGGAGGGCAGTGAGGCCCTTGAGGTGGGCCAGACCCGAGTCCGTGACGTTCTTGCAGTCCCACAAGTCGAGGGACTCGAGGGCAGTAAGCCCCTCGAACTGAGCCAGTCCAGAGTCCGTAACCCTGCTGAAGTGCAGGTCGAGCGACCGAAGTGCAGGGAGGCGCACCAGCCCGGTGCCCACGATCTCTGCGCAACCATGCAAATCGAGCGACCGGAGCGTCGGAAGGCCTTTGAGTTGCGCCAGCCCTGAGTCCTCGACCTTCGTCCACTCCCACAGGCTGAGTGATTGCAGCTTCGTGAGGCCCTTCAGGTGGCCGAGGACCGCGCCCGTCCCGTTGCCCAGGCCGCCGACCCTGAGCGACTCCAGCGCCGTGAGGCCCTCCAGATGAACTAACCCTGCGTCCGTGACCTTGTTGCACTCCCCAAGTAGGTCAAATGGCAGGCAGCCGCCGCTTTCACTATGGGGCAGGCAGCAGGTCCCGTGGCACCCCTTGCCGGCGATGCTGAGAGACTGAAGCCCCGCGAGGTCCTTCAGGTGGGCAAGTCCCGCGTCTGTCACGCTCGTTCCCGCCAGTTCGAGCGCTCTGAGCGCCTTGAGGCCCTTGAGGTGGGCAAGCCCGGCGTCCGTGACCTTGTGGCACGCCAAGAGGCAGAGCGACTGGAGCCCCGTGAGGCCCTTCATGTGGGCAAGCCCAGCAGCGGTGACGTCGCCGCAGAAGCACAGTTCGAGCGAGTGGAGTGCCGTGAGGCCCTTCACGGCGGCGAGAGCATCGTCCCCGTCGTCCGCACGCAGCTTGAGGCCGGGGATGCCGGCGGCCAGAATCTCCTGCCGCACCTTGTCCATCTCCACCCCGTCGGCCGGCATCACCCACCAGGCGGCACACTGGGGTATGCCCAGCGGCTTCGGGGAGGGCGTGCGACCGACGAGCTGCGGTTTGGCATCGAACGTCTTGATTGTGTACACCTCGAAGGCGAGGCGGGAGTTGAACGGCCCACCCCCTGTGGGCGGGGGCGCCTTCTCCTGGCCATACGACCCGCCCGCGGCAGCCAGAATGACTCCAAACAGGCAGCCCACCCGGCTTCTCGTTGCCATGGCGACACCTCCTTTGAGGCTTGTACGTGTACCACAGCCGGGCGGCGCCGTCAACATGCCTCTCGGCCTCGGGGTCGGCTTGCCAGTTGCGGTGGCCGCGGCGCTTGACTCCCCATCCGGGCATCAATACAATTCAGAGGAGGAAGTCCCGCGGGGCGCGGAGGCCCCGCCCACAAGCAATGGGGAAGCCTTGAGAGGAGGCCTGCGGCATGGCGAAGGAGCGCGAGGCGACGGCTCGGCGCGGGGCCGGGCTGTCGGTGGTGGTGTACCCGATCATCGGGGTGCTGGCGGTGGGGAACCTGGTGTTCGCGCTGCTCTTCTTCCTGAATCCCCTCGCCGGGGGGCCGGCGGGGGGGCCAAGCGGGCGGAAGATCGAGGTGCGGACGCCCTCGCGGCTGCTGCGGGTGGGGGAGGGGCTGAACGCGGAGGGGCCGAACGCGGGGTTCGAGACGCGGGTGCCGGGCGAGGAGTTCGAGGAGAAGCTGAAGCTGCTGGTGAGCGTGACGCGTGCGACGCGTCCCGGGGAGCAGGCGGCGGAGTTCTTCCAGTCGGACGCTGGGCGCGAGGCGAAGCCGGCCGTGGTGTTCGAGTTCCCGAGCCGGGGAAGCGGCGGGGACGCACTGGAGGTGTACGCCATTGACCTGCGGCACCAGGCGGCCTACTGCCGGCTGCGGAGCACTGGGGAGGACCTGGCGGTGAAGCTGGACCTGTATCAGAAGCTCGCGGCAGAGCTCGCGCAGCTCGCCGGCGGGGTGGCCGGGGGGCTGAGCCTGAGCGTGCCCTACACGATGTCGCTGGGCGAGGCGCTGCGGTCGCGGCTGGCCAAGCTCCAGGGGCCGCTGACGGTGACCACCGTGTCGTCGGACCCGCGGCAGCAGCTCGCGCAGTCGCTGAGCATGGGGGCGCTGCGGTTCCAGCCGGTGGACGGCTCGACGCTGCTGGTGCCGCTGCGGCTGCCGGACGACCAGGCGAAGGCGCGGGGGCTGGCCGACGCGATGGCGCGTGCGAGCGACAAGGTGAAGGTGCAGCACTTCGACTACGCAACGCAGGCCGGGGAGGTGCGGCAGTTCGCCCGCGCGATTGCGCGGCCGTTGGCCGAGATCGAGGACTGCGTGGTGCTCCAGTACGCCGGCCGCGTGCGGGTGCTGCGCGGCACGGAGCTCTTGGTGCGCGAGGAGGGCGGCCCGATGTCGCTGGGAGCTCAAACGCGGTTCGAGGGGGAGAGGGCGATGGTGCAGGCCCTGGACGGCCTGCTGTCGGAGCGGGGCCTGCTCTACTTTGCCGAGGGCCACGGCGAACGGCGGGCCGTGGACCGCCGCGGCGAGGGGCTGAGCCAGTTGGCCGACTACCTCGGCTCGCGCGGCTTCCGCTCCGCGCCGCTCGACCTCGCGGCGGCCAAGGCGGTGCCGAACGACTGCCAGGTGCTGGTCCTCGCCGGGCCGCGCAAGCCGCTGCCCGCGGAGGCCGAGAAGGCCATCGCCGCCCACGTCGAGCGCGGCGGCCGCCTCGCCGTGCTGCTCGACCCGCCCGAGGGCGTCGTGCCCGCCGCCGACACCCTGAAGCGCTTCGGCATCGCCGCGCCCGACCCCAAGAAGGCCATCCAGATCGCGAGCAACGAGCCGCCCGAGGCCATGCGGCTGGAGCTGGACACGAAGCTCGACTTCGTGGCCAAGTGGGCGCGGGGGGCGACCGTGTTCTACACCGCGGCGGAACTGGCCGTCACACCGCCCGCCGCCGACGCCGCGTTCGAGGTCCTCCGCATCGCGTGGCCGGCCGGGGCGGAGGACCGAGCCAAGGCGCCCTGCGTCCTCGCAGGCGCGCGGCCCAAGGCGGCCGGCAAGGGACCCAAGCTCCTCGTCTTCGGGGACGTGGATGCCTTCTCGAACCAACTCCTCCGCGAACTCCCCACCAACGCCCAGCTCTTCAGCGACGCCCTCGGCTGGCTCGCCGAGTAGCGGGTGAGCGCGAAGTAGGACCCGACGTACAGAACCAAGAACGCTAAATAACTCGCCACGATTCTGGATCGAACGGGGGGCCACGTGAGACTCCTTAAGCGGCAGTTGGCGTGTTAGCCTTGGCAAGGGAGGGACTGGCCCCTGGATACGGTTGAGCCCGTTCGAGGAAGCGATGCACGTTTGCGAGAAGTTCGTCAATCG
>VGYV01000818.1 GCA_016872855.1 Planctomycetota bacterium | reverse complement strand
CGAGCATGACTCCCGGTATTGGCGCCGGCCCGATCCTGCGTCTTCTCGTGCTCGTCGTCGTCCTCGTCGTCGTCGTCGAATCGCTGGGCTTTTCGCCCCTATGGCTTCGACAACGAGGACGACGACGACAACGACGACGATTCGGACCCGCGAGGGTTGCCAAAACTAGGAGCCATGCCCCCCGGCGGCCCCGGGGTTGACACTGCTTATCCTGGTGGGTAGACTCACTGGCTATGGGCGAGAGGAAGCGCGAACTCGAGGCGAAGCTGGTGGTGCCGGACGAGGCGACGTTCGCCGCCCTTGCCGAGGCGGAGCGCATCGGCTACCTGCGGGTGCGGCCGCGCGGCTCGCGGCTTCAGCAGGATACGTATGTGGACACGGCGAGCCTGCGGCTGCTGCGCGCGGGCTACGCGTGCCGCCTGCGGCACGTGGGCCACCGGGCCTTTGCCGCGCTCAAGGGCCTGGGCGGGGCCTCGGGCGCCCTCCACGAGCGGGAGGAGCTCGAGGAGGAGATTGACAACCCCTCGATCGGGTGCCTCCTGCGCATGGCGGAGGGGCCGGGCCGCCAGGCGCGCTGGCTGGCGGGGGGCGAACCGGTGGTGCCGCTGTTCATCGTGGTGACGCTGCGGCGGCTGGCGATGGTGAGCAGCGGCCGGCACGACTGCTTCGAGATGGCGCTGGACCGCGCGCGCTTCTTCGGGCCGGCTGGCGAGATGCGGTTCCTGGAGGTCGAGCTGGAGTCGCTCGACGGCGATCGGGCGCTGCTGGAGAACGCGGCTCAGGAGCTGCGCCGGGCGCATGGGCTCAGCGCCTCGACCCTCTCGAAGTTCGAGCGGGGCCTCCGCTGGGCCGGGGTCGTCGCGGAGTGACGGACGAGGGGCCTACTTTGTTTCTGTTGCGGATTCATGTAGCGACAAGCGTCCCGCTTGTCGTAGGGCGAGGAAGACCGCAAGCGGGACGCTCGCGGCTACGTCTGGAACGAGCCCGTTCAGTTCCGCGACTTTCCGCAACAGAAACTACTTTTCCTCGATGGTGACGAGCTGGTTGATGGGGGAGCCGGAGAGGGACTGCTCCTGGCCCTCGCGCCAGCGCACGGCGATGTCGGCCGTGCCCTTGTGGCTGCCCAGGCCGAAGTGGGCGATGGGGCTGCTCTGGGAGGTGGAGCCCGAGCCGCAAGCGACCTCGCGGATGAGCGTGAGGGCGCCGGCCCTGACGGTGACTCGCGCGCCGATTCCCTGCCGGTTGCCGCCCCTGCCGGCGAGGCGGACCCGCAGCCAGGAGGTGTCGCTGGCCCGGTTCTCGAACAGGCGAAGGCCGTTCGCGCTGCCGAGGGCCACGTCCATGTCCCCGTCGTTGTCCTTGTCGAACCAGGCCTGTCCCCAGGCGTTGAAGGCGATGAGGCCGGAGCGCCAGGTGATGGGCTGGAACTTGTCGCTGCCGACGTTCTGGTAGAGGGCGACGGGGCGCTCTTTGTAGATCGCGGTGAGCAGCACGTCGAGGTCGCCGTCGTTGTCCACGTCGCAGAAGCCCATCTCGGCGCTCATCTCCTGCCAGCGGATGCCTGAGCCGGGCAGGATGTCCTGGAAGCGCCACCCATCGCCCTTGCCGCCGTTGCGGTAGAGGAAGGTGGGGTCGGCGAACTCCAGCAGTTGGGCGATGGAGCGGTTGGCGACCCCGAGGTCGAGGCTCCCGTCGTTATTCAGGTCGCCCCAGGTTGGCCCCATGCTGTGGCCGAAGGCTAGGGCGAACCTGCCGGCGCCCGGGATGCCCTGGACGCCGAGGGTCTCGGCCTCGTCGGTGAACCTGCCGCCGCCCTGGTTGGCCCAGAGCTGGTTGGGCTGGAGGTGGTAGTTGGCCACGTAGAGGTCGGGGCGCCCGTCGTTGTTGAAGTCGCCCCAGGCGGCGCCGCGGGTGCAGAACTTCCCGCGCGCCGCGATGCCGGACGCCGTGCTAACGTCCTCGAACCTGCCCTTGCCGGTGTTGTGGAAGAGGAAGGCGGGCTGGCCCAGCGAGGGGCGGCCGGGGTGCTCGAAACAGCCCACGAAGAGGTCGAGGTGCCCGTCCCCATCGTAGTCGCACACGGCCAGGGCCTCGGGCGGGCCGGGGAATGCGTAGTCGAGGTTCGCCTCGGCCGTGGCGTCGGCGAACGTGCCGTCGCCGCGATTGCGCCACAGGCGCGCCTTGGGGAACGCGCCGCAGAGGAGGTCGAGGCGCCCGTCGCCATCGTAGTCGAACCAGAGCGCGGCGGCGACGCCCGCGGGGTCAATCTTGGCCTCCGCCGTCACCTCCTTGAAGGCCTTGCCGCCCATATTCCTGAAGACCCGGCCGCAGGCGCACAGGTCCTCGAACCCGTCGTTGTCGAAGTCGCCCACGGCGACCCTTGGGCTGAGCATGCCGCCCAGCCCGGCAGCCTCGGTCACGTCCGCGAACGTGGTTTTGGGATTCTGCTCGCTGGCAATGAAGCGGTTCTTGGCCGGGTCGGTGATTTTGGCGGCGTGGTAGGTGTAGGCCAGGAAGTCCTCGGCCACGGCGGCCTCGCTGTCGCGGTTGCGGGCCAGGAGGCGGTCGCGCTCGGGGTTGCCGGTCGTCGGGATGCCCTGGCCTCGGATGCCCTCGACCGCTTGCTCGAAGTAGCTGGCCGCCTGCGCCAGGTTCACGTCGTAGACCAGATAGGTCCGGGCCGCCAGGAAGTACACGCGGCCGGAGATCGGCTTGTTGGCGAAGAAGCGGTTCTTCACTATGTCGTGCAGGTGGTTCTCCCCGAGCTTGGCGTAGATGGCCATCAGGTGCGCGTCAATCTCCTGCTCGACCTCGAGGGGAAGCCCCACGATCGTCTCGCGGAGGTGGATCAACAGGTCACCGCGCTCCTTGAGGTCCTTCGCCCCCTGCACGCCCTCCATCACCAGCTTCAGCGTCTCCGTCATGTCCTGGTGGCGCAGGGGCACGCCGAGCCTCTGGAGCTTGCGCAGGGTGTCAATGGCCGGGCGGTAGCTCCCCAGGCGGGCCTGGATGCGCGCCAGGTAGTGGTTCCCCAGCCGGTTGTTCTCGTCGAGCTTCAGCAACTCCTGGAACTTCTCGAGCGCGGCCTCGAGCTTCCCTTGCTCGAACAGGGCGCGGCCGGCCCGGGCCAGGTCGCCGAGCACGTTGTGGTCGGGCAGCGCGCCCGCCTCCCCAACCGGGAGGCCCCCGCCGCCCAACGCCGCCGCCAGCACCCACGTCCAGCAAGTTCTCATCGAGTCCTCGCTCCTTCCAGGCCCGGAACGCACGGGGGCAATATACAGAGTATACCGTGCCTGGCCCGCGTGGTCAAGGTGCCCGCGCGCCTGGGGTGCAGTAACGGATTTGTGCGCCGCCCGCCCTCGTTCGTAGTTCGGCGTTTACGCGGTTCCTCTGTCGGCCCTGGCAGCCCTGAAGACCGCCTGAAGGCCGAACTACAAACAGGA
>VGYV01000817.1 GCA_016872855.1 Planctomycetota bacterium | reverse complement strand
GGCGCTTTGGCGTTCCGGGCCGCTCCACGGCCTTTCCCACCATACTGGGTCACTTTCCTCCCCCATAGGGGGTGAACAAGTATGGCGCTTTGCCCGTCCGGGGCTCCCCTGGCCGTTCCAGCCCATCTGTACCACTTCACCACCTGCGGGGTGATACGGGTTGAAGCAACCCGCCCCTTCTGGTATACTGGGCGGCGTATGCTCAAACGCTCTTGTCCCCCGGGCCTCCCCATGGCAAAGCGCGTCGCGATCCTGGGCTCCACCGGCTCGATCGGCACGAGCGCCCTGGCGGTTCTGCGCGGGCTGGGAGCCGGCTTCGAGCTCGCCGGCCTTGCGGCCAACACTCAGTGGGAAGCCCTGGCCGAGCAGGTCGCCGCGTTCTACCCCGCGCGCGCGGTGCTGTGCGACGCCGAGCACTTCGGCCGGCTCGCCGAGCGGGTGGGCGCCACAGGCGTCGAACTGGCGTGCGGCCCCGAGGCCGTCGCCGCGCTGGCCGCGGCCGACGACGTGGATGTCGTGCTCAACGCAATCGTGGGGGCCTCCGGCCTTCGGCCCGCTCTCGCGGCGCTCGAGGCAGGCAAGACCCTGGCCCTTGCGAACAAGGAATGCATGGTGATGGCGGGCGACCTGTTGAACCGCGTGGCCGATGCGTCGGGCGGCCGCATCGTGCCCGTGGACAGCGAGCACTCGGCCATCTTCCAGGCAATGCAGAGCGGCCGCCCAGCCGAGGTCCGCCGCGTGTGGCTCACCGCCTCGGGCGGCCCCTTCCGTTCCCTCCCGCTCGATGAGCTGGACCGCGTGACCCTCGAACAGGCCCTCCAGCACCCCAACTGGGCGATGGGGCCGAAGGTGACGATCGACTCCGCCACGATGATGAACAAGGCCCTCGAGGTCGTCGAGGCCAAGTGGCTCTTCCACCTCGACGTCGCCCAGATACGCGTCCTCATCCACCCACAGTCCATCGTCCACTCGCTCGTCGAGTTCTGCGATGGCTCGACCATCGCGCAGCTCGGCCTGCCCGACATGCGGGTGCCCATCCAATACGCCCTCACCTATCCCGAGCGGCGGCCCAGCACCGTGCCCCCGGCCGACCTTGCGGCAGTGGGCCGCCTGGACTTCGAGGCGCCCGACCCCGCCCGCTTCCCCGCCCTGGCCCTGGGCTACAGGGCCGCCGAGGCCGGCGGCTCGATGGGCGCCGTGCTCAACGCCGCCAACGAGGCCGCCGTGCAAGCATTCATCGCCCGCCGCCTGCCTTTCCCCGCCATCCCGCGCCTGGTCGCCGACGTGATGGACAGGCACCGCGTGGTGCCACACCCGACCCCGGAGGAGATAGATGAAACCGACCGCTGGGCGCGGCAGGAGGCCGCTGCGTGGCTAGCGCGCTCCTAGTCGCCCAAGGCATCGTCCTCACCATCCTGGCCTTCGGCCTGATGATCTTCGTCCACGAGCTGGGCCACTTCCTCGCCGCCAAGCTCATCCGCGTGCGCGTGGACGTCTTTTCCTTCGGCTTCGGGCCGCGGCTCTTCGGCCACAAGTGGGGCGACACCGACTACATGGTCTCCGCCATCCCCCTCGGCGGCTACGTGAAGATGGCCGGCGGCGACGAGGGCGAGGAGGCCAAGGGCGCGCCCGACGAATTCGTCTCCAAGTCCCCCGGCCAGCGCACCCTCGTCCTCGTGGCCGGCCCCCTCTTCAGCATCCTCTTCGGCATCCCGCTCGCCATGGCCATGCTCATCGTCGGACGCGACACGCCGGGCTCCACGGTCTCCTACGTCGCCGTCGGCAGCCCCGCCTGGGACGCCGGGGTGAAGTACGGCGACCGCATCACGTCGCTCGGCTCGCGCCCGGTCGCCACCTTCGAGGGGCTGCGGCAGGCCATCCACGAGTGCCCGTACGGCGAGCCGCTCGAACTCGTGGTCGAGCGCGAAGGCCGCAACGTCACACTCTCCGTCACCCGGCCCAAGGGCAAGCTCCTCGGCGTCCACTGCACCTTCCCGCTCACCACCGTCCGAAGGGCGGAGCCCGACACCCCGGCTGCCGCCGCGGGCCTCCGCAAGGGCGACGTCGTGCTCGAAGTCAATCGCCAGCCGGTCAAGAGCTGGCTCGACTTCCGCCGCGCCATCCTCCCCAACCCCGACCGGTCCGTCGAGCTCACCATCGAGCGCGGCGGCGAGCGCCTGGCCGTTCCCGCCACGCCCCAGGGCAGGGATGCCCCCGACCCCGGCTTCACCATTCGCCTGCCCGCCGAGGTCGGCTTCGTCCGCAAGGGCTTCCCCGCCGACGGCAAGCTCCAGGTCGGCGACCGCATCACCGCCGTCAACGGCAACCCCGTCGAGGGCTGGTGGGACATCGAGGACGCCGTCCTCCGCGGGCCGTCCGCCGTGACCCTTGGCGTGCTCCGAGGCAAGGACCGCATCCTCGTGCCCCCCTCTGGCGACGCCGCACAACTGGCCGAGGCCCTCGCCACCGCCATGAGGGGGCTGGCGAAGCAGGAACTCACCGTCCGGCTAACCCGCGAAGAAGGCGAGTTCCTCGTGGACAGCCTGGGCATCGCCCCGAGGCCCGCCTACGAGGTCGTGGGCATCCATCGCCAGGCCGAGCCGCCGCTTCAGCCAGGCGACCTCGTCGTCGCGGCCAATGGTCTCGACCTCGCCGAAGCCATCCCCGAGCAGGCCGTCTACATGCCGCTGGAGGAGGCGGTGGGCATCCTCGGCAGCGAGACTAAAGACGTCCGGCTCACCGTCCTCCGCCGCCACGCCGACGGGCCGCCGAGGCCCCAACTCACCCTGAACGGCTTGGCCTGGGAAGTGGGCGCGGCCGAGGAGGAGCTGGCCGTCACTGTCAAGCCCGGCACCCGCAAGCTCGGCCACCTTGGCGTCGAGCGCAGCATCATCGAGGTCCGCCAGAAGGAGACCTTCTTCGGCTCATTCGTCCCCGCCATCGAGCGCACGATAGACATCAGCACCTTCGCCTTCCGCGTCATCGGCAGGCTCTTCCAGCGCGACGTGCCGCTCTCCGACATCATGGGGCCGCTCGGCATCGTCCAGGTCACATACGGCGCCGCCACGCGCGGCTGGGCCGACCTGTTCTGGCTCATCCACCTCATCACCGTGAACATTGGGGTATTCAACCTGCTGCCGCTGCCGCCGCTCGACGGCGGCCGCGTCGTCATGGTCGCCTACGAGAAGGTCCGCGGCAAGCGCCCCAGCCGAAAGGTCCAGGAGGCCATCATCCTGGCCGGCTTCGCCTTCGTAGTTGTGATCTTCCTGGTGGCCACGTTCAACGACCTCACCCGGCTCTTCTTCTGAAAAGGGGATGGCTGGATGAATGGATGGGTGGATGGGGCCTCTGCGGGGCACGTCATGCCGAGCGTAGTCGAGGCATCTCTCTTGGGCTCCGGGAGAGGAGAGATTCCTCGACTTCGCAAGGCTCCGCTCGGAATGACCGTGCCAA
>VGYV01000816.1 GCA_016872855.1 Planctomycetota bacterium | reverse complement strand
CGGCCCGACATCCTCCTCGCCGACGGCTTCCAGGGCCTCCGCCTGTGCCGCAACATCGCCCACGAGGCCCCCAAGGCCGACGCCCCCCGCGTGAGCAAGTGGTTCTACGCCGGACCCTTCGACAACGTCGGCGGCAAGGGCTTCGACGCCGTCTACCAGCCCGAACGCGGCGTGGACCTCAAGCACGAGTACCACGGCAAGAACAACCAGCGGTTCGGCTGGAAGGAGGGGGCCTTCACCGACGGCCAGATCAACAACCTCGCACTCTTCACCCCCGAGTCCAACGCCGACGCCGCCGTCTACGTCTACCGCGAGTTCGACCTCCCGGGAGCGATGGACCTCCCCGTCTCCCTCGGCAGCGACGACACGCTGACCGTCTGGCTCAACGGCGCAAAGGTCCATGCCGAGAACACGGCCCGCGGCTGCGCGCCCGACCAGGCCAAGCTGATCCTCAAGATGCAGCCCGGCAAGAACAAGCTCCTCATGAAGATTTGCAACGGCGGTGGCGAGTTTGCCTTCTACTTCGCCACTTCCCAGGAGATCGCCCCACCCGTCCCGCCCCTCTTCGCCGACATCTCGGACAAGATGGGCCTCGGCGCCAAGGGCATCGGCAGCACCCTGAAGGGCGGCCAACTGGCCGTGGCCGACGCCAACGGCGACGGCCGCCCCGACTTCCTCCTCAGCGCCGGCACCGGCCTCCTCGCCCTCAACCTCCCCGCCGGCTTTGCCGACGCACGCGTCGCCTCGGGCCTCGCCTTCCAGACGGGCAAGGGCGCGCCCGTCTTCGGCGACTTCAACGGCGACAAGGCCCCAGACCTCTACGTGCCCCAGGGCGCCGCCGGCGGCAAGCTCTTCCTCAATGACGGCAAAGGCCGCTTCACCGACGTCACGGCCAAGGCCGGCGACCTCGCGCTCCCCCTCGGCAACGTCGCCTGCGCCACCTGGACCGACTTCAATAACACAGGCCGCCTCGACCTCTTCCTCGGCTGCCTGCGCGGCCCGAACCGCTACCTGCGGAACAACGGCGACGGCACCTTCACCGACGCCACCGACACCCTCGGCCTCCGCTACCGCGTCTTCAACTCCCGCGCCATCGCCGCACTCGACCTCAACCGCGACAAGGTGCCCGACCTCATCCTCAACAACGAAGGCCAGGAATCCGGCGTCTTCCTCGGCAACCCCCAACGCCTTATCCCCGCCGCCAGCCGCGTAGCACAAGGCAAGTAGGAGCATTTCCGATTTCCGATTTCCGATTTCGGATTTCAGAACCAGAGCATGAGCCGGACCCGGCCACCAAACGGCCGCGCCGCCATGCTCTGAAATCGGCAATCGGCAATCGGCAATCGGCAATCGCGCTTCTCCTTCTCGCCCTGGCGTCACTCGCGTACGGCGACTGGCTCACCCACCGCGGCAACCTCGAGCGCACCGGCTGCCTCGACGGCCTGCCCGGCCCAAAGGCCGGCAAGGTGCTCTGGGTCTTCAAGGCCCAGGAGCACTTCATCGCCTCGCCCGTCCCAGAGGGCCGCATGCTCCTCGTCTCCAGCCTCGGCGGCCTCAACACCGGCTTCTTCCGCGCCCTCTCGCTCGACCCCAACCCGCCCGAGCGGGTCCTCTGGGTCAAGCGGGCGCCATTCCTCAAGCTCCCGATGGTCTGCTCGCCCGCCGTGGCCGATGGCTTGATCGTGTTCGGCGACGGCATGCACCAGACCGATGGCGCCATCCTCTACGCCTTGAAGGCCGACACCGCCCGCCCCGTCTGGCAGCTCCCCCTGCCAGGCCGACTCGTCCACCTCGAATGCCCGCCCACCATTGACAAGGGGCGCGTCTACACCGGCGGCGGAGAGGCCGGCGTCGTTGCCGCCGACATCAAGCGCGCCACCCTCGAAGGCAAGGAGCTCGACCTCCCGGCCATCCAGGAGACCATCGCCCAGCGCTGGAAGGAGCTCTCCGCCCGCTACGAGGAGGAGAAGAGGAAGGACCCCCAGTTCGCCATCCCCCCCAGCGAGGACGCGCTGCCCAAGCCCGCCCCCAAGCTCCTCTGGCGACAGGGCGAGGCCAAGTGGCACGTTGACGCCCCCATCGCCGTCGCCGCCGACCGCGTGCTCATTGCCTCCGCCTACATCGAGGAAGACAAGGTGGGCAAGCGGGCCATCATCTGCGCCAACGCCGCCGACGGCAATCCCATCTGGGAGCAGCCCCTCAAGATAAACCCCTGGGCCGGACCAACCGTCGGCGCCGGCAACACCGTCCTCGTCGGGTGCAGCAACATCCGCTACGACATCAAGCTCATCCCCAAGGCCCAGGGCGAGGTCGTCGCCCTCGACCTCGCCAGCGGCCAGATCAAGTGGCGCCGCGACACCCCAGGCGGCGTCCTCGCCGCCATCGCCGTCAAGGACAACCTCGCCGTCTTCACCGCCACCGACGGCCGCATCCGAGCCTGGAACGTCCAGGACGGCCAGCAGAAATGGGAGTTCCTCGCCCCCAACCCCTTCTTCGCCGGCCCCGCCCTCGCCGGCGACACCGTCTACGCCGCCGACCTCAAAAGCGTCCTCTACGCCATCGGCCTCGCCGACGGCAAGGTGCAGTGGACCCTCGACGTGGCGGCCGACCGCGCCGTCCAGGCCCCAGGCATGGTCTACGGCTCGCCCATCGTCTACGGCGGCGACCTCTACCTCGCCACCTGTAACATCGAGGCCACCGGCGCCACGCAACCGCCCTGCGCCGTCGTCTGCATCTCCGACAAGGCCGGCACCGCTGCCGCTACCCCCACCTTCGCCCTCGACAAGCAGCGCCGCCGCATCGAAATCCCCTGCCGAATCGCCCCGCGAAAGCTCCCTAACCTCCAGGAAATCTACCCCCTCGAAGTCGTCGCCACCTACCCCGCACCCCACGGCCAGAAGGCACACGAAACCGTCGTCACCTTCGACGTCAAGCCCAGCGACGTCGCAAAGGCCCTCGAGGGCTTCGGCCTCAAGCCCGGCTCCCCAGCCCGCGGCGACGAAGAGCCCCCCCGAGGCCCCGAGGTCCGTGTCGCCCTCGCCGTCCCCGGCATCGTCGAGGGCAAGCCACGCCTCCTCCCCATGGAACGCACGATGGTGGACCGCCGCACCGGCAAGACCCTCCCCCCTCTCAAATGGCACTTCACAGGCTCCGCCATGCGACAGCCCGACCCCGACAAGCCCCTCAAGGCCTACGGCGCCGACCTCGGCGGAACCCTCATCACCCTCTTCCCCGTCACCGACGAAACCGTCCTCCAGACCAATCTCACGATGAAGGACTCCACCCTCCTCCGCATGGAGGTCAACAAACACGTCCTCCCCGACGAAGGCACCCCCGTCACCCTCATCATCGAGGCCCCGTGACCATGCGTGTGTGGATCAGAAGCCTGCTGGATGGTTGGATGAATGGATGGGTGGATGGGTGCCAGAAGCTGCGTCCTGCCCATTCATCCATT
>VGYV01000815.1 GCA_016872855.1 Planctomycetota bacterium | reverse complement strand
GCAGTTGACAACGGCGAGCCCCAGCGCCATAATCCAAGCACGGGACGTGGGGCTGAGGCGACCTTTTGAGGACCCAACCACATGCTTACTAGAGCTCAGGCCACTGAGATCATACAGGCGTTGCGGGACTTGCCAGCCGAGAGAGTCAGAGAGGTGCGGGACTTTGCTTTGTTCCTCAAAGAGCGGTCGGGCCGCGGCCAGCCGGTCAACGAGAGCGACGAGTGGACCGACGAGGACATCAGGGACTTCCTGAGGGCATCCGTCGAGTATGCCGACGAGGCCGTTCCCTGGGAGGCCGGTAGTGAACGTTAGGCCTGGCGACGTAGCGGCTGTGGAGTTCGCCGGAGCCCGGGAGACCAAGCGGCGCCCCGTCATCGTGGTGTCGTCCGCTGTCTATCACGAGCATCGCCCGGACATCATCGTGGGTGTGTTGACCAGCCGGGTGGATGCAGCCACCTGCCCAACGGATTATGTCCTGAAGGACTGGGCAGAGGCAGGTCTGACAAGGCAATCGGCCTTCCGCGCCTACCTGAACACTTACCAGCTACGGCTGCCCGAGTTGTTGGGCACCTCACCAGCCGCGACTGGCAGGAAATCCAAGCTCGACTCTCGTTAGCATTGGCTGTTCGTTAGCGGGGGCAGGCCACAACCGTAGCGGGACGAGTTGATGTCGGAGCCGATCACCTTCGCCAAGCTCTCCGGCAGCGGGAACGACCACATTTGCCTCGACAACCGCGACGGGCGGTTCGATGAGGTGCTCGCGTTACCCGAGCGGGTCGGGCATTTCGTGCGGACGCTGTGCCAGCGGGGATTGGGCGTCGGAGCCGACGGCCTGATCTTCGTCGGGTTGCCGAGGAACCCCAAAGAGGCGGATGTTGGTGTCCACCACTTTGACCCCGACGGCACTGAGGCCGAGCTGTGTGGGAATGGCTCGGCTTGTCTCGTGCGCTGGGCCATCGAGAGCGGCTGGGTCGCGGGCAGAGAAGTGAGGATGGAGACGCCCTCTGGCATCGTGCGCGGGCGCGAGGACGTCGAGCGTTATATCCACGTCTGCATCCCCGAGCCGTCCGAGCTGCAAGCCGATGTGCAGGTCACCGCGGCCTGCCGGCAGTGGACGCTCGACTACGCGGTCACGGGCACGCCGCACGTTGTGGCCTATGTGGACGACGTGGAGAGGGTGGACGTGGCCCGATGGGGCGCGGCCATCCGCCATCACAGGCGCTTCGCCCCGCGGGGCGTCAACGTCAACTTCACGCAGGTGCTCGGGGTGGGCGAACTGGCTGTGCGGACATTCGAGTTCGGCGTCGAGGCCGAAACCCTCGCCTGCGGCACCGGCTCGACCACTGCGGCCCTGATGGCCGCCCGCCGCTTCGGCTGGCCAAAGGACTTCACATGCGGTGGCAAACCCGTCCGCATCCACGTCCGAAGCGGCGACACGCTCAAGGTCTACTTCCTCATCGAGGACGACGGCACGATTGTGAAGGTGTGCCTGGAGAGCCTCGTGCGGTTCCTCTACACGGGGCAGTTGCACCCGGAACTCTCCGCGAGGGCGTTGGAGGAGCGGCATGTTCAGCATTGATCAGAACTGCCACAGCCTGTGGGACACCCTACCGAAGCTCCATGCCCTAGCAGCGCGCGGGCACCAGGTGAGGCACTTCATCGAGGACATTGACGTCGCGTTCACGGCGATGGGGGCGTCAGTGGACGACACAGTGCTGCACCTGGCCCGCGAGCGGTTTCACCGTAGCGGCGGGCAGGACTGGGGTGCCGCGCTCTTCTATTCGAACTTCCTGGGCAAGCTCTCAGTCGAGGTCCGCCACTGGGAGCCGTTCACCGGCCTCCAGACCAAGACCCTCGCGAAGCAGCTCGGCCGCTCGGTGGACGAGTTGTACGACGAGTTCAGTCCAGGCGACACCTGGCAGCTCATCGGCTCGAGCTACATCGGCGACCGCGACCACCATCGCGTCATCGGCGACCTCGCAGTTCGAGAGGTCCGAGATTTCCTCCGCGACTTGGTCGAACACGCGAAGGCCGACATGTTCCGCGCCTTCCCACAGCGCGATTCGCAGCAGCGGCTCGGCGACTGGTTCCGGGAGGAGGAGGCCCGGTTGGCTCGCCTCCTCGAGCGCCACGCCAGCGACGGCCTCGTGGATCTCTATCGAAGCTGGCTCGGCGAGCACCTCGACGCCGACAAGGTGACGCTGGACCTCACTTCGTCGTTTTTCGCCTGCGGAGCCGATGCTGCGCGGTTAGCCTTACTGGACCTCTTCGTCGCTGACTACGAGCGCGGCGCCAGGCTCTACAACGAGGCGCTCGCCGAGACGGACTCCGACCTCCGCCCGCTGGAGGCCTCGCTGCGCGAGCTGCCCTTCTTCGCGGTCCAGGAGTTCGAGGGGCACCTGGTCCGGACGCAGTGCTACCTCCAAGGCCACCGGCTCTGCTTGGGCCGCCCTGCGGCGGAGGAACATTGCAGAGTTGAACAACTCTGCAATGTTCCTCGCGCTCTCAGCGCCAAGCGTCGAGGAGCATTCGACCTGACTGCCGATGGCTTCATCCCCATCCAGACGCTCCGGGAGGCAGGGGTTCGCTGCCTGGCAGCCAAGGCGATTCTCCTGGTCACACAGGCGCGGATCGGTGCGAATGGGGCGCCGCTCGCCCTCCCCTATCGCGGCTCGCTCTACATGCCGTCGGCCCATCGCCTGGCGGCAAAGCTCGCCGAGGCCGGCCTGCTGCCGGGCGAGCTGAAGCCGGTCGTGCGCGTGCGATTCAATCTCCTCGACCGCATGCGGCAGCTCGACACTGTGATCCACCTGCCCGGCCATCTGGCCGACTGCTTTGGCAGGAGCGAGGTGACTGCGAAGGAGTTGGGAAACAACTGGGCTGACATTGCCGAGCAAGCCGCCAAGAGCCTGGCGATGCTCCGCGACGACGCCTCCCGCAAGCAGTGGCAGGCCGCGCGCTTCCCCGAGTTGGTCGGCCGCATCGCCCAGCTTGAGGCGCGGCGGAGAGAGATGTCGCACGGCAGTTGCACGCCCGAACAGATGAGTGGCATCTGGAAGGAGATCAAGGGCCTCCAGGCGCAACTGCTCGACCAGACCGTTCGCCGTATCGCCCGCGACTGGCAGGCCCGCGAGCTGGACTACTGGGACTCCCGCGGCGCCCTGCTGCCCTGGAGCATCGCCCTCGGCGGACGCGCCTTCTACGGCCACCTGATCGCCAGCGCCGACATCTATCACGAGCTGCCTGCCGGTTGCCCTGAAGTCGCACCTCACGTACAATAGTCCCTGTTGCGGAAAGTCGTAGGGACACGCGGCTCGCGTGTCCCCCCTCACCGAGGACGACAGGCGAGCCGCCTGTCGCTACGGCTGGCGGCGAAGCGCGTGGCGATGGGCTTTCCGCAACAGGAACACAATAGGTGTGGCTGATGTGCCCTCTGCCGCGCCGCTCGCGGCGCGTCC
>VGYV01000814.1 GCA_016872855.1 Planctomycetota bacterium | reverse complement strand
GTACAATTGCACGGCGCGCGGCAGCGCCTTGTAGCGTTCCCGGAGGCTCGCGGCGCGGAGACCGAGCGCGACGCAGGCGATGGCCAGCGCGCCGCACACGATGCCCATCACGGCCGCGAAGGCCCTTGAGCGCATAGCACGCTCACTCCAGCGTCGGCTTGGCGATGCCGCCGCTGAGCTGGATCTGGCCGCCCTCGCGCTCGAAGACGCCGTAGAACATCGAGACGCAGTCGAGCCAGAGGGTGAGCCGATGGAAATCCTCGGGGGAGAGCTTGACGTCGTTGTGGCCCTTCTCGAGCATCTCGAAAGCTCCGAGCCGCGGGCGCATCGCAGCGCCCGACAAGGAACTCAACCATCCTCCAACTCCTCCGTGAGAGCCAGAATCGCGACTCCCAGAGCGAGGAGCGGGGTGGGGTAAGTGCGGGTACCGTGTTGCCACCGTCCGTCCTCAGCTATGTCCCACAGGAACTGCCAACCTTGGTCACCGCGGAGCCTGACAAGTGCGGTGTCTGTGTCCGGTAGCAGACCGGCCACCGCGCGCCAGAGACGCGTCGTGGTCACCTGCTTGCACCCCGTCGCGCGAGCAAGCACACGTACCTGGTCGCGCCGAGGCAGGGCCAGGAACTCCTGTTCCGTCATTAGGCAGCTCCTTCATTGCCGCATCGGCAACGGGCCGTCAAAGAGCGTTGGCTCCCGGTGGAGTGGATAGAAGACACCGAGAACCATGAACGAGGCAGGGTGAGTGGAGTGGTTCCCGACGAAGAAGAACGTGTCCCGGGCGGCCCCGCATAGTTCGTCCAGGAACTTCTCACGGAGCTTCTGCTTGATGACTTCAAGCGATGCCACCTTGGCTCTGAGATTGCGGTAGAGCTGGAACGCTTCCCAGTCGAGGAACATCTGCCGGTGACCAGGGCAACCGCGGTCCCTGCACCGGTATCTGTAGAAGAACTTCAGGGGAACCTTCTCCAAGGGCCGCCTCGCGGTTTCGAACAAGGAGAGTTGCAGGAGCGCACTGCGTTGCTTGCCCTCCCACTGTGGCAAGTCGGTCTCGATGATGAAGTCCTCAACTTCCCCAGGGCGGAAGCAGCCGAGAGATTTCTTCGTGGCCTTGTGCTCCATCTGGATTGCGCACATGGACTCGCTCGCGGTTGGTTCAACGAACCTGCGGCGTTCATACCAGTCCCCTCCAGCCGGGAGGGAGCCCTCGACTACCAGGGAATCGTAGTCAGGGCGGTAGCTCTCCGGTCGCGAATCCTGGCGGTGCTTCTCCAAGAAGAGGCTCACGATCTCGTATTTTCTGAACTGCTGCGCGAAGGGCAAGTCACGGTACTGAACCGGGTAAAGTCGTATCCATTGCGGAGAATCAACATCGATCCCAGCAACGCAGACCGTCTCCTCGTACTTCATGCTCGGCTGCGGGTAGGTCTTGACGGTGATGAGGATCCTGCGCCTCTCCCTCCCTGCGGTTGTCATAGGTGTTGGACCTCCACGGAGACCCCATTGGCGTTCATCAGTTCTCTGGCGATTGCGCTGCGGTGGCACCTCTCGGGATCTGCCTCATAGCACATGAGGCACACAGCGTTCCCGGTCACCATCCCCGTCAGCGTCGCAAGTGACACATCTTGCCGGTCAAGGTGCTCTCGGTAGCGTGCGAAGAACGTTCCGTAGTCTCCGCCGTCGCGGAGTTCCTTACGGAGGTCGCGAGGGCTCCCAAGGGCCCGCATCGAGATGTAGTCGATACCATGCTCTGCGAGGATCCCTTGGAGGCGCGTCTTCGAGAAGCCCGGCTTCCGGCTCACTGGGAGCTCGCGCACATCTACCAGCACGGTCACAGCGCTCCCGGTCAACAGGTCAAGGAAGCCATCGAGCGTCTTCCCTTCGTAACCAACCGTGAAAAGCTGGGCCCCCGCTGTCTTCTGATCGCTCACGAGTCTACCCTCGGCTGCACAGGGCCTGGAGCTGCTGCTCGCTGCAGGGCCCGCCTAGCGAACGCGGGAAACGGGGACAGCACGCCACGGCAACATGGTGCGCACGGCCTCAGCATTATAGTGCGGTCTCCTGCGGGCATCAAGCCCCGTTCGCACTCACTCCAGCGTCGGCTTGGCGATGCCGCCGCTGAGCTGGATCTGGCCGCCCTCGCGCTCGAAGACGCCGTAGAACATCGAGACGCAGTCGAGCCAGAGGGTGAGGCGATGGAAGTCCTCAGCGGAGAGCTTGACGTCGTTGTGGCCCTTTTCGAGCATCTGGAAGAGCTTCGAGCCGCGGGCGCCGAAGGCGCCCGGGGTGGTGCGGTAGGCGTCCTTGTAGGTCGTGTAGCCGTGGCGGACTAGGGTGTTGTAAGAGGCGTACCAGTTGCGGCTCAGCGGCTCCTTGCCCAGGTTGGGCGCCCCCTTGTCCTTGCTCTTGGTGTGGCAGGGCACGCAGTTGCGGTCGAGCACGGGCTGGACGAGGCGCGGGTAGCTGAAGGGGTTTGAGCCGTCAACGTCGGGCGTGAGCTTCGAGGGCTCGCGGCGGAGGGCGAGCGGTGCGCCGCGCTTGGCGTCGGGCGCGCGGCCCTGGGTCTCGTGGCAGCCCTGGCACGAGAGCGTCTCGCCGGGGAGGAGATAGGTGGCCGAGCGCATGGACTGGACGGCGAGGCCGCGCTCGTCGAGGGCCTGGAAGAAGAGCTCGATGTTGGCAGGGACGTTGAAGTACGCGCTGCCGTCGGCGTCGACTGGCACGGTGCCGAGGACGTAGCGGCAGGGGACGACGGAGTCGCCGGCCTCGGGGAGGCGGACGCCGGTCTCGTGTGGCGGGCCGCCGGAGGGGACTGACATGGGGAGGACCTGGAGGACGCGGAGGGCCTTGATCTTGGTGCCCTCAGGCCAGGGGCGGCGGCTGTCGTAGACGTTGAGGACGGTGAGCGTGGCCTCGGGCTTCTGATCGTTGCCCTCGGCGAGCTGGGGGGCGGACGTGGTTCGGCGGTGCTGGGAGGCCAGCTCGTAGCCCACGAGCGGCTTGGGCTGCGGCACGAGCGGGATGGGGCTCAGGCACGCGATGTCGGGGTCGCGGTAGAGCAGCTCCTTGTTCCCGAAGGCGTCCACGAGGTAGATGCCGTAGTTCCCCGGCAGATAGGCGCTGCCCTGCATGGCTGCGTTGGCCCGCATCAGGGAGTCGTAGACGCACAGGTAGAAGTCCTCGCTCAGGGGCCAGGCGGTGCCGTAGACCTGTTGGCCGCCCTGGCTTTCTGGGAAGCCGATTTCGGGGGTGACGCGGCGGATGGGACCCATCGCATCGTCGTCGGGGGTGCGGGGGTCAATGAGGACGAGCGAGCCGTAGGCCTGGCCGTGGTGGGGCGCGGCGGTGGCGACGAACTTGTGGGAGTTGGGGATGGCGCGGATGTCCATCTCCATGTCGGGCCGGCTGTTGCGCGGGGCGAAGTTGCCGTGGACGGCTCGGCTGTCGCGCCCGTCCACCGTC
>VGYV01000813.1 GCA_016872855.1 Planctomycetota bacterium | reverse complement strand
TTCGACGTCGTAGGAGTGATTGAAGTAGCCGGGGCCGTAGTCGTGGTAGCCGCCGTGGCCGCTGATGATGGGCAGGCTGCGGACGACGTTGAAGTAGTAGCCGTCGGTGAACGCCGACCAGCCGTACTGGCTCTGGGTGGCCGTGAGATAGCCGGGCTCGACGTAGTTGACGCCGAACTGGGCTTCCTTCCAGGCGGCGTCCATGAAGCCCAGCTTCCAGAACGCCCACTGCTTCCACTGGCGCACGTGGTCGGGGTTGGCGGGGTCCACCTTGTCATGCGGAAGCCATTCGCGGCCGAAGGCGCTTTGGTAGGCGCGCACCTGCGCGGGAATGCCGTGGGGCGTGCCCACCCCGGGGATAGTGACCTCCATTCCTGGCGCGAGTGTGACAGGCTCCTTGGCGCCCGGCGCCCGGTTGCGCCGCATGAGGGTATCTGCATCCACGCCATACGCTTTGGCGATGGTGACGTAGCTGTCTCCTGCGCGTACCTTGTATCGGCGCACGCTTGGCGGCCATTCCCACCAGGTCAGGCCCGGCTCGTCGTAGAAGTGGATGCCGGGCACGTTTGGGCGCGTGCGCATCTGGAGCGCGCGCTGGACGACGCGGGCGGTGCCGCCGCGGGCCACGTAGGGGTCGCTCCAGTCGCACTCCTGCCGCAAGTCCATCTGGTGTCCGCCGCTCATCACGCAGTTGGGCATGATGTCGCAGCCCGCGCGGATGTAGTTCGCGTCGTCGTCGTTCGTGTAGTGGCCGTAGATGAGGTTGTAGCCGATGCTTTCCTCGCCCTCGACGAGCTTCTGCTCCTTCTGCGCGCGGCCCCAGACGAGGAGCTTGAAGTCGCTCTTGCGGACGTGGCTGTAGACCTCGATGCCGGCGGAGGCGGCCGCGCCGTCGCAGGCGGCCTCGACCGTGTAGTTGCCGGGCCGCAGGAGCCAGGCGTTCAGGTGCAGGTGCTCGGTCGCGCGGGCATCCTTGCCCGCGACTGGCACGGCTGGGACGGGGAAAGTGAAGCTCATCTTCGAGCCATTGGTGCTTGAGACGCTGAGCACCAGGTTGCCGGCGGCCAGGGCCTCCGCCGAGGAGCGCACGACGGCCAAGTCAATCGTCTCGTTCGTCTGATACGCGGTGCGGCCGAGGGGCAGAAGCAGTTGTAGCTTCGCCTCGCCCGCGACGGCCTGAAGCGAACCCAGAACAGCCAGCAAGCCGACAATCCAGCGCCCCATAGAGCCATCCTTTCCTGAAGGCCGCCTCTGGCGGCGAAAGTAGTTCCTGTTGTGGGAAGCCAAGACTGGCTAAAGCCAGGACTCCAAACAGGGAGAGAACCCGTTCGGAGTCCTGCCTTCAGGCAGTCTTGCCGGCGCCGGCCGGCTTTCCGCGACAGAAACGAAGTAGCGCTCTACCCATCGGGGTTCTCGAGGAGTTCGCGGAGTCGGGCGGCAAGAAGGTCGGGCAGATCGGCGAGATCGCGCTCGGTGACGAGGCCGACGCCGATGACCGCGTAGCGGACGCCGGCGTCCTCCAGCGCCTTTGAGGCGCGGAGGAGCCGCTCGCGGACCTTCTCCACGGCGCGCACCATCCTTTCCAGGACATCCACGTTCGGGGGGGCTGCGCTCATTGCCTGCCTCTCTGTGACGGTATCTTACCAGAGGGGTTGCGCGAGGGCAAGCGCCGCCCCGATAGCTTTCAGCGATTCGGCGGCGCCGTCACAGGGAACAAGACTGCCTGAAGGCAGGACTCCGAACCAGGAGAGCGGCTCGTTTGGAGTCCTGCCTTCAGGCAGTCTTTGCCCCAATGAGCCGAATCGCTGAAAGCTACTCAGGGAAGCATCCGCGCAAGCCGTGTGGCTGCGTCGAATGCCTTGCGGAGGTGCTCCATTTCGTCGGAGCCTTTGGGGTAGCTGCCCATGTTGGATTCGAGGCTGATGGGCTTGCGGTAGGGGGAGGCCGCGATTAGGCGGGCGAGGCGGGGCCAGTCCACAGTGCCCTCGAAGGGCAGTTTGTGCTGGTCCCCCGTGCCGTCGTTGTCGTGGAGGTGGACGGAGAGGAGGCGGTCCTTCACGCGGTCGAGGCGGTCGAGGCCGTTGGCGGCGAGGTTGCCGTGGCCGCTGTCGTAGCAGAGGCCGACGAAGTCCGGCCCGTAGAGGGCGAAGACGCGCTCGAGGGTGTCGAAGTTGTCCTTGCCGCCGTTCTCGAGGGCGATGCGGACGCCGTGGCTTTGGGCGAAGGGCTGGAGCGCGTCGAGCGAGCGGCGGACGCGGCTCCAGTAGGCGTCCCGTTCGGCGCTCTCCGTCGGCTCGGTGGGGATGTGGAGGATGATGGCGTCGGAGCCGAGGCGGGGGGTCATGGCGATGCGGTTCTGCACGAGTTCGATGCCGGCGAGGCGCTCGTAGTCGCGGGGGGAGCACCAGCCCTTCTCGACGCCTGCCGAGGCGTGAAGGTCTGTGAGCGCGAGGCCGAAGTCGCGGAGCCATCGCCCGATCTGCTCGACCTCGGCGTCGGCATAGAGGAAATCGGTGTTCCAGTGGTGGCACCAGTGTATGTGGGTGAAGCCGGCCTCGGCGATGCGGCGGAGATACGGCTCGGGGCAGCCCGTGCTCACGTTCGCGTAGTCCGTGGTCATCGAGAGCATATTGGTTTCTCGCGGCATCGCGTGGGGAAGCAGGGGATGATTGGATGGGCGGACGAATGGATGATTGTCAGACACCCATCCACCCATCCATCCATTCATCCATCCATCCCCTCGTTGACTTGCGCGCGAAGACTGGCTAAAGCCAGGACTCCGAACCCGGCCGCTCGTTGTTTGGAGTCCTGCCTTCAGGCAGTCTTGGCTTCCTGCAACAGAGGCTACTTCTTCCCCAGGCAGAGCAGGTCGCCGGCCTGGGTGGAGAGATAGAGCCGGCCATTGGCGGCGGCCAGGCCGTCCCAGACGGGGGCGGGCAGGGAGCGCTCGGCGAGCGTCTTGCCGTCGGCGAGGGCGAAGGCGCGGAGGCGCCCGGACCGGTCCACGGCGAACGCGGCGTCGGCAGCGAGGACGAGTGCGGCGATGCCCGGCCCCTTGGGGTCGGGCACGATGTCGAGGTTCCACTTTGCCTTGCGTGCGAGGCGCTCGTTGCGGTTGTGGTCGCCCTTGTCCTCCTTGCGTCGGGCGACGTGGCCGTGGGAGTACCACAGGTCGTTGAACTCGGCGAGCGCCGCGAGGTCGAAGTCGGTGCGGAAGAGCTGGCGGCCATCCTCGCTGGCGCCGACGAGTGTGCCGCCGCGGAAGGCGACGAGGGGGCGCGGGACGGCGTGGACGACGTCGAATGTCCAGCTATAGCTCATCCGCGGGCCGTAGCTCCACACGCCGCGCGGGGCCATCACGCCGCCGCCGTCGGTGCGGAAGCAGGCGAAGCCGCTCCTGGCCGCGACCGTTATCTCGCCCGTTTTCGGCGCGAAGCGCCAGCGGGAGAGTGTGACGAAGGCCGTTGCG
>VGYV01000812.1 GCA_016872855.1 Planctomycetota bacterium | reverse complement strand
CGAAGACCTGGAAGGTGCCGATGATGCCCATGATGAAGGTGAAGTAGAGGGTGGGCGAGAGCATGGGGAGCGTGATGTGGACGGTCTTCTGCCACCAACTGGCGCCGTCAATCTCGGCGGATTCGTAGAGGTGGACCGGGATGTCCTGGAGGCCGGCCAGGTAGATGACGACGGAGTATCCGATGCCCCAGAGTCCAATGAGGATGAGTGCTGGCATGGCCCAGTGCTTGTCGCCGAGCCAGCCGGGCAGGCTCTTCTGCGGGACGCCGAGGAGGGAGAGCGAGTAGTTGAGCACGCCGTAGCGGTCGTTGAGAATCCAGAGCCAGAGGATGGCCATGGCGACGACGGGGACGATGGAGGGGAGGAAGAAGATGGTGCGGTAGACGGCCATGCCGCGCACCTTGGTGTTGAGGAGGAGCGCGACGGCGACGGCGAGGAGCATGCCGAGGGGGAGTGCGATGGCGGCGTAGTAGAGCGTGTTGCCGAGGGAGATGCCGAACACCTCGTCGCGGAAGAGCTCCCTGTAGTTCTCCGCCCCGATCCACACGGGGTGTTCGAGCACCGAGTAGTCGCAGAAGCTGAAGAACAGGGAGGAGAGGATGGGATAGAGCATGAAGACGGCGAAGCCGACGATCCAGGGGGCGATGAAGAGGAGGCCGTTGCGCAGGTTGCGGCGTTCGCTGGGGGTCATGGCGCGTATCATACGGACGGCGCCCGCCGGGTGCAAGCGCGATTTGGCGGGGTCGTGGGGTGCAAAAAGGGCTTGACAGGGTGTCGCGGGCGTGGTAGAATCCCGACTGACATAGTCAAGATTGGAGCAGACGTTGCTCGTCTCGCAGAAGTGTCAGTACGCTGTTCGGGCCACGTTCGAGCTGGCCAAGCGCTATGGCAATGGTCCGGTGCGGATCGCCGATATTGCAGAGGCCCAGGCCATCCCCGTGCGGTTCCTCGAGGTGATCCTGAACCAGCTCAAGCAGGGGGGCTTTGTGCTCTCGCACCGGGGGAGCAGGGGGGGCTATCTGCTCGCCCGGCCGCCCGCCGAGCTGACAGTTGGCGACATCATTCGCTTCATCGAGGGGCCGCTCGGCCCGGTCATCTGCGCCATGGGCAGCAGCAAGAGCGACTGCCGGCTCTACGGCGAGTGCGTGTTCTTGCCCATGTGGGAGCGGGTCCGCGCCGCCATCTCCGGGGTCTACGACCAGACGACGTTTCAGAGTCTGGTCGAGATGGACGCCCTGCGGACCGAGGAGCACGCGCTCAGCTACTCCATCTGACCTCCCATCCCGCCCCCAGAGGACACCGCCCAGTGAACCGATCGCTGTGCAACAAGTGCAAGGGCCTCGTGCCCGTCCAGCGCGCCGTGCGCGACGGCAAGGTCTACCTCGTCAAGGACTGCCCGAAGTGCGGCGTCACCGAGACCCTCGTCTCCTCGGACGCCGAGCGGCACATGGGCAAGCGCCATCTCGACCAGGGGCTCGAGGTGAAGCCCTGCGCCGCCCTCCGCTGCGACAAGTGCAGCCACCACCGCAAGCCGCGCTACGCCTTCGTGGACGTGACGAACCGCTGCAACCTCAACTGCCCGATGTGCGCCGACAGCGTGCCGGGCCACGGCTTCGCCTTCGAGCCGCCCCTCGAACACTTCAAGCGCATCTTCGACCACCTGGCCACCTTCGACCCCCTGCCCACCGTCGCGCTCTTCGGCGGCGAGCCGACCGTCCGCAACGACCTGCCCGAGATTGTGAAGCTCTCGCGCTCCTACGGCTTCGAGACCCGCGTCCTCACCAACGGCATCCGCCTCTCGGACAAGGAGTACTGCGACCGCCTCGTCGAGGCCAAGCCCCACCTGCTCGTCTCCTACGACGGTTGCAAGCCCTCGACCTACGCGGAGCTCCGCCAGAATGTGAAGGCCCTCGAGAAGAAGCACAAGGCCATCGAGAACCTCAACGCCAACCGCAAGTCGAAGGTCAGCTACGTCACCTGCCTCGCCTGGGGCCTCAACGACAAAGAGCTCCCCGAAATCCTCGAGTTCTTCCACGACCAGCGCGCCATCCTCGAAGGCGTCTACCTCATGCCCCTCGTCCAGACCTGGCATCCCGAGCAGTTCAAGCTGGCCCCCGAGCGGATGACGACCGAGGACGTCGAGCGCTTCCTCGCCGACTGCTTCCCCGACTACAACGTGCAGTTCATCTCCCTCGGCCTGGCCTCGCACTTCCAGGCCGTGGCGAAGGTGCTGGGCCAGCCGCCGCTGCCCTACTTCGGCGGCCACCCCAACTGCGAGAGCTTCTACCTCCTCGTCTCCAACGGCGAGCGCTTTCTGCCCATTGACCACTACCTCAAGCGCCCGCTGCCCGAGTTCATGGAGGTCTTGCTCGCCCTGGAGAAGCGCCTCCTCGCCCGCGAGGAGCGGCTGAAGAAGGGCCTCTTCGGCAAGTGCCTGGGCGCCATCGGCCTGCGGAACTTCTACTACCGCCTCAGCGGCAAGCTCAGCCTCTTCCGCACCATCCTCCGCGAGGTGCGCATGGCCCGCATCTTCAAGGGCACAGGCATCGGCAACATCGGCCATCGCCTCATGGCCACCCTCGAGTTCATGGTCGGCTGCCGCTCACGCAACGTCCGCAACCGCCACCTCCTCTTCCACCAGATGCTCAAGGTCATCATCCTGCCTCTTGAGGACGACCCGATCCTGGAGACCGAGCGCCTCGAACGCTGCCCGAGCTCCCACGTCGTCTTCGTCCCCGAGACCGGCGAGTTCAAATACGTCCCCGTCTGCTCCTGGCGCTTCTTCAACAAGACGATGCTCAAGAGCATGACCGACCACTACGCGGCCCAGAAGCCCGCCCCGGCCGCGGCCGAGCCTGCGCCCGCAGCCGCCAAGTGACATGGCAGTCTCCACCCATTGCGGGCTTGATCAACGAACACTCCTGCGCGATAATACCTGCGGGTGAGTTCTCATGTGCCGGGGACGATCGAGGAGAGTTTCACATGTTCCATGCCATTCGCACGGAAGTCATCGTTCAGCCCGGCGGCAGGATTGAGATTCCCGCGTCCGAGTTAAGCCCAGGTACGCAAGCCGAGGTCATCGTCCTTGAACAGCCCGCTCCGCGCAAGAAGCGTCCCTTCTTCAGCTTCTTTGGCAAGGGTAAGGGGTGCTTCCGCACCCCGGAGGAGGCCGACGCATTCCTCCGCAGGGAGCGCGACTCATTGCTCTAAATAGCTTTCAGCGATTCGGCTCATTGGGGCGAAGACCGCCTGAAGGCGGGACTCCAAACGAGCCGCGCTCCTGGTTCGGAGTCCTGCCTTTAGGCAGTCTTGTCCCCAGTGAGGGCGCCGCCGAATCGCTGAAAGCTATTTGGCCCGCATTTCTCACCAGCTTCGCAGTCCCGAAGGGACGCAAGGGTCTAGCCGGCGGCGTAAGCCGCCGGATCGCAGAGAGGAGAACGCCCAGCCCCGACGGGGCGGCACGACAGAGCGCCCCTTCCG
>VGYV01000811.1 GCA_016872855.1 Planctomycetota bacterium | reverse complement strand
CTTGCCCGTCGCCGCCATCTCCTGGAACACCTCCTTCGCAGTGTTCGGGGCGAGCGTGCCGTCCTGCACCGCCGCGATGAGCTCGCACAGGCCCTGGGGCGGCACCCTGGCCGCCAGGTCGGCGATGCTCGCGCCTGAGTCCTTCAACTGGCGCATGACGCTGCCCATGAGCCAGTTGCTGGCGGCCTTCGGCTCGGCGCCCAGGCGCACGCACTCCTCGAAGTAGTCGGCCAGCGCCTTGTCGGCCACGAGCACCCCGGCGTCGTAGTCCGGCAGCCCCAGGCCCTCGACGAAGCGGCGGCGACGGGCGGGGGCCATCTCGGGGATGGCGGCACGCACCCGCTCAAGCCACGCCGCATCCACCTCCACGGGCACAAGGTCGGGCTCGGGGAAGTAACGGTAGTCCTGCGCCTCCTCCTTCGAGCGCATCGAAACGGTACGGCCCGCAGCGTCGTCCCACAGCCGCGTCTCGCGCGCTACCCGCTCCCCGTGGCTTAGGCGGTCGGCCTGCCGCTTGGCCTCGTACTCGAGGGCGTGGACGACCGCCTTCATGGAGTTGACGTTCTTGATCTCCACGCGGTTGCCATACTCGGTGGCGCCGAAGGGACGCAGAGAGATGCTAGCCTCGAAGCGCAGCGACCCCTCCTGCATCTTGCAATCGCACACGCCCAAGTAAAGCAGAGCGCTCGCCAGTGTCTCCATGTAGACCCTGGCCTCCTCCACGCTCCGCATGTCGGGCTGCGTCACGATCTCGCACAGCGGCGTGCCCGCGCGATTCAGGTCCACCAAGGTCATACCAGCCAGCGCTGCACGACCCTCGGCGGAGAGGTCAAGGAGAGTGCTCTGCTGAACGTCCTCCGGGTGCAGCAGCTTCCCCGCATCCTCCTCAAGATGCACGTTATGGATTCGCACACGGCGTGTCTCGCCCCCGACCTCGATGTCCATGTGGCCGTCGAAGCCTAAGTTCTTGTAATTCTGAGAGATCTGGTAATTCTTCGGCAGGTCGGGGTAATAGTAGTTCTTGCGGTCCAGCGCCGTCTGGCGGCTCACCTGGCAGTTGAGGGCGAGCGCGGTCTTGAGGGCATACTCGACTGCCGTGCGGTTCAGGACGGGCAGGACGCCCGGGTGGCCGGTGCAGACGGGACACGTCTGCGTGTTCGGCGGCGCCCCGAATCGCGTGGAGCACCCGCAGAACAGCTTCGTCCGCGTCGCAAGCTGCGCGTGGGCCTCGAGCCCAATGACTGATTCATAACTCGCGGTGGTCACAGCGGTGGCCTCCGCTGGTGGTGATCCGTCACCCTCTCGTAGGCGCGGGCGAGTTGCAGCAGCCCGAGTTCGTCGAAGGGCCTGCCGAGGAGCTGGAGGCCAATGGGCAGGCCCCCCGTCGTGAAGCCGCAGGGGACCGCGATGCCGGGGATGCCGGCGAGGTTGCAGGAAATCGTAAATACGTCGCCCATATACATTTGCAGCGGATCATCCGCCCTCTCGCCCACGCGGAAGGCCGCCGTGGGCGAAGTGGGACAGGCAATGGCGTCCGCCCTCTCGAACGCCTCATCGAAGTCGCGGCGGATCAGGGAGCGGACCTTCGACGCCTTGAGATAGTAAGCGTCGTAATAGCCGCTACTTAGGGCGTAGGTGCCCAGCAAGATGCGGCGCTTGACCTCGGCCCCGAAGCCCTCGGCGCGCGAGCGGGAGAACATCTCGACCAGAGGTGTCGCATCTTCAATTGGCACATCGCGGCCATGTGCGAATTGAAGATGCGACACCGCGGTGCGGTGGCCGTAGTGAGCGCCATCGTAGCGGGCGAGGTTCGAGCTGGCCTCGGCCGTGGCGATGACGTAGTAGGCGGCCACGGCGTAAGCCGAGAGCTGGCCGTCCTTTACGTCAATCCGGCTGTGGGGCAGCGAGACTTCCATGACCTCGGCCCCTTGCCCCGCCAGGACCTCGACCGCCCGCCGCACCGCCCCCTCCACCTCGGGGTCCATGCCCTCGATGAAGAACTCCCTGGGCAGGCCAACCTTGCGGCCGCGGATGTCGGCCTCGAGCTGCCCCACGTAGTCGGGCACGGGTTCAGGGACGGAGGTGGAATCGCGCGGGTCGTGGGCCGCGATGACGCCGAGCAGCAGCGCGGCGTCGGCTACATCCTTCGCAATCGGCCCGATCTGGTCGAGGGACGAGGCGAAGGCCACGAGGCCATAACGTGAGACGCGGCCATAGGTTGGCTTCAGGCCGACCACGCCGCAGAAGCTGGCCGGCTGGCGAATCGAGCCACCCGTGTCGGAGCCGAGGGCCATGACGGCCTCGCCGGCGGCGACGGCAGCCGCCGACCCGCCGCTCGAGCCGCCCGGCACACGCTCAAGGTCCCACGGATTGCGGGTCGTGCCGAACGCCGAGTTCTCGGTGGACGAGCCCATCGCGAACTCGTCGAGATTCGTCTTCCCGATGGGCACGGCCCCCGCCGCGAGCACCCGCTCGACCACGGTGGCGTTGTAGGGCGGCACGTAGTTGGCCAGGATCTTCGACGAACAGGTCGTCGGCGTGCCTGCCGTGCAGAGATTGTCCTTGAGTGCGATGGGGATGCCACACAGCGCCCCCGGCCTCTCGCCTCGTGCCAGCGCCGCATCAACCTCCTTCGCGCGCCTCAGCGCCCCCTCGGCATCCACCGACACGAAGGCGTGCACCTTCCCCTCGACCGCGGCGATGCGCTCCAGGCACGCCCTGGCCGCGGCCTCCGCCGTCAACTCCCCGGCAACGATCCTATCGCGAACCGCGCGTGCCGTAAGACCATACAGTTCCACGGTTTCCCTCGCGTGGGACGGGGCGAAGATGGCCTCACACAGAGAACACGGAGAACACAGAGAGAAGCCAAGAGAGGGCCCGGGTCAGGGGGCCTTTCCCTTCGCCTCGCTTGGTGTCAATGATCCTGTACACGCCGTCACTGAGGCGGTCAACACTGAAGTTGATAAGAAGGCCCAGCGGCTTCTTCGCCAGGCGCACGTAGGTGAGCACCTGCTTCTTGTGGACTCTCTTGACTTCCTCAACCGACTTCAGCTCGACAACGACGGTGCCCTCAACAAGCAGGTCCATGCGGAACCCCTCGTCGGCCACCTTCTCCCCCCTGTAGTAGACGGCCACGGGCACTTGCGCTTCCACCGTCAACCCCTGGCGCCGAAGCTCAATGACCATGCAATTCTGGTACACTGACTCGTAGATGCCCGGCCCCAGTTCTGTGTGAACGGCAATGCCGGCGCCGATGATCTTCGACGTCAGGTCGTTGATCTCCTCAATGCTCGGCGTCTTCCTGTCCTGGTCCATGCCCTTCTCTCCTTCCTGCTCTGCGTTCTCTGTGGCCTCTGTGTGAGAACCCTTCTTACCTCACGAGGGGGCGATGGCCATCAGCACCTCAGTCGCCGCCGCAATCGTCGCATCAATCTCCGCCTCGGTGTGCGCGGCGGAGAGGAAGCCGGTCTCGAATTGGGAGGG
>VGYV01000810.1 GCA_016872855.1 Planctomycetota bacterium | reverse complement strand
CACGAAGGAGCTCGATGCGGCCCGCAAGCTCCTCGCCGCGGGCGACTCCGAACCCGCCGCCACGGCCCTGCGCGCCTTCCTCCGCCGCTACGCCGACCAGCCGCCCGTTGCCACCCTCTGCGCCGATGCCAAGGCCCTCCTCGCCCAGGCCACCGCTCCCAGGCCAGGCAGGTGGGGCTACGTCGGCGGACGCGCCGTCGAGCGGCCCGCCGCACGCGTCCGCAACACACGCGACGACGCGCTCTACCTCACCGAGCGCTACGCCCTCTCCGCCTACCGCATCGGACTCCTCAACGGCGCCTACACCGTCCGCCTCCACTTCGCCGAAACCGCACCCGGCATCACCGCCCCCGGCCAGCGCGTCTTCTCCGTCGCCATCGAAGGCAAGCCCGCACTCACCAACTTCGACCTCCTCAAGGAAACCGGCAGCCGCCCCTTCGTCGCTCTCAACATGGAGTTCGACATCCAGGTCAGCGACGGCGAACTCACCATCGAGTTCACCCCCAAAGTCCAGAGCCCCATGATCAACGCCATCGAGGTCGCGCCCAAAGACCCGGCGAAAGGCACCGAACCCCTCCTCATCAACTGCGGCGGCCCCGACTACACGGCTCAGGACGGCCGCATCTGGAAGAAAGACCAGGAGTACCCAGCACACTGAGCAGCCTCTGCACTGGCGACGGAGAGGATGATTGGATGGGTGGATGATTGGATGATTGTCAGGCACCCATCCACCCATCCATTCATCCACACATCCTCGCCCACGCGCGAGGCGCTCGCGTCAGCACGGGGAACCCCATGCAACCCAAGCTCTCGATGTGGACCAGCTTCTTCATTGACCTCTCCCCCGAGGACGCCCTCCGCGAGCAGGCCGCCGCAGGCTGGCGCTTCGCCGAACTCTCCGACGAGCACTCCAAGGCCCTCCTCGAACGCGGCGACCCCGCTCACACAGGCGCCGCCTTCCGCCGCTTCATCGCCGACCTCGGCGTCTCAATGCCCCAGGGACACCTCTGGCTCACCGTGGACATCGCGCCCGCCAGCGAACCCGCCCGCCGCGAGGCCATCGAGGGCCTGCGGCGCTGGCTCGACCTCTACACCGCCCTCGGCATCCACGCCGCCGTCATCCACCCAGGCGGCGCCAAGCACCAGGACCCCGCCGCGCGCCTCGACGAACAGCTCCGCTCCCTAGCCGAACTCGCGGCCCACGCCCGCGGCTCCGGCCTCGTCCTCTGCCTCGAAAACTGCTCCTCCGGCCTCGCCCTCCAGCCCCTCCTCGCCGCCACGTCGCCCGCCGAGGTTGGCGTCTGCCTCGACACCGGCCACCTCAACCTCACCCCAGAGAGCCAAGGCGACTTCATCCGCTTCTGCGGGTCGCGCCTCAAAGCCCTCCACCTGGCCGAGAACGACAAGAGCGGCGACCAGCACAACTTCCCCTACGCCCGCGGCGGCTCCGTCCCCTGGCCCGAAGTCGCCTCCGCCCTCGCCGACGTCGCCTACGACGGCCTCCTCAACTTCGAGGTCCCCGGCGAAAACCGCTGCCCCCTCCCCGTCCGCCGCCTCAAGCTCGCCTACCTCCACCCCCTGGCCTCGTGGATCTTCACTGCGCGTTCAGGCTGACGGCCCGGCCCCCACTTTCCGTTGAAAAGCCTCTGGACAGCGCGAGCCAAGCGGAGTACCATAGCGGGCCATGGACCTCAATGCCTTCCTCAGCCGCCTGCGCGACGACCGCTCGCTGCGCGAGCAGGTCTATCACATCGAGGAGCTGGCCGAGCGGCCGGCAACGCATGCCGGCCTGGACCTTGAGCCCGCGGTGCGCACGGCCCTCGCCGCCCGGGGCATTCAGCGCCTCTACACCCATCAGGCCGAGGCCATCGGTCACGTGAGGGCGGGGCGCAGCGTGGTCGTGGTCACGGGCACGGCGAGCGGCAAGACGCTCTGCTATAACATCCCGATTCTAGAAAACTTACGGCGCGACCCCGCGGCCACGGCGCTGGCCATCTACCCCACCAAGGCCCTGGCGCAGGACCAGTTCCGCGGCCTCTCCGAGCTGGCCCAGTTCGGAGTGCGGCCTTCAGGCCGTACCGAAGAAGGACGGGCTGAAGCCCGCACTCCGAACCTACGGGCTGAAAGCCCGCACTACGAACTCGAGTTCGTCGCCGGGCCGTACGATGGCGACACGCCGGCTCCCCAACGCCGCAAGCTCCGCGACCGCGGCTCCGTCATCCTCACAAACCCGGACATGCTTCACCAGGGCATCCTGCCCAACCACGCCCGCTGGGCGCGGTTTTTCACAAACCTGCGCTTCGTCGTCCTCGACGAGGTCCACGCCTATCGGGGTGTCTTCGGCTCCCACGTGGCCAACGTGGTTCGCCGCATGCGCCGTATCTGCAAGCACTTCGGGAGCAATCCCATCTTCATCTGCTCCTCCGCCACCATCGCCAACCCGCAGGAGCACGCCGAGCGGATCATCGGGGCGCCCATCGAGCTGGTGACCAACGACGGCTCGCCCCGCGGCCCCAAGAAGTTCCTTCTCTGGAACCCGCCGCTCCTCAGCCGCGACCTGCCGCCCGGCGAAGCCCCCGCGGTTGGCGGCGAGCGCCGCTCCGCCCTCTGGACCGCCGTCGAGCTGATGACCAGCCTCGTCCGCAGCGGAATCCAGACCATCGCCTTCACGCAAACCCGCCTCAGCACGGAACTTATGCTCAAGCACGCCCGTACGCTCCTGGAGCCTGTCTCGCACCCTCTTGCCGAGCGCGTCCAGAGCTATCGCGGCGGCTACCTGCCCGAGGAGCGGCGCGACATCGAGCGCCGCCTCGCCTCGGGCGAAATCCTCGGCATCGCCTCGACCAACGCCCTCGAACTCGGCATTGACATCGGCTCGCTCGACGCCTGCCTCCTGGTCGGCTACCCCGGCACCATCGCCAGCCTGTGGCAGCGGGCCGGCCGGGCGGGCCGGGGGGCCGACGACGCGCTGGTCGTCCTCATCGCCCAGAACTCCCCCATTGACCAATACCTTATGTACAATGCTGGCTTCATCTTCGGGCGTTCGCCCGAGCGGGCCATCGTGGACCCCGACAACCCCCACATCGCCGTCGGCCACATCAAGTGCGCCCTCCACGAACTGCCCCTGCCAGACGACGAGGTGTCTACCTTCGGCGAGTACGCCGAGCCGGTCCTTGGACTCCTCGCCGACAGCGGAGTCGCCAAGCACATAGACGGCAAGTGGTTCTGGGCCAGCGGCGACTACCCCGCCGCCCAGGTCAACCTCCGCACCCTCTGCGGCCCCGTCTACACCATCCAGGACACGACGCAGGGCGACCAGGTGATCGGCACGATGGACGAGATTTCTGCCCTCGCCCAACTCCACGACCACGCCGTATATCTCCATTCCGGCGACACTTACATCGTGAACAAGCTCGACCTCGAGAAGAAGATCGCCTTCGTCGAGCGCAAGGACCTCGACTACTACACCCAGTCCATTCAGTCC
>VGYV01000809.1 GCA_016872855.1 Planctomycetota bacterium | reverse complement strand
CACCGGCAGCACGTCGTGCTGAGGCGACCTTCTCCGGCTCACCGCGTCTTCTCACGGCGACGCGCCGCGGCAGGTCCTGGACCTCCGTTGTCTGCATCCGCAGTTCCGGGTAAATCGACAGGCCGTTCAGGCGGTTCTTGGATGGCGGCACGAAGACCGCCTAAAGGCGGGACCACAAACGGGCCGCCTGAAGGCGGGACTCCGAACGGGCTTGCCGTCCGGATCGCCTCGACGGGCACGGGGAGGGGGAGGTGGACGACGGGGGTGGGGGTCATGGCCTGGAAGAAGGCTGCCTCCTCGGTTTCGGTGACGGCCAGGCTCGCGCGGTCGAGCAGGGCCTTGAGGGGGAGGGCAAAGCCAGGGAAGAAGCCCTGGGGGTCAATGAACATCGCGTCGCAGGTGAGGAGGAGGACGGTGGTCTTGTGGGGGAAGCGCTCCAGGATGTGCAGGATGGGGGGATAGAAGGCCATCGAGGTGTGAAGGAGGAGCACGTCGTAGGCCTCGAGGGGCGCCAGATCGTCGGCGGCGTAGGGGAAGAAGTCGGCGCCGAGGGCGAGGGTCCAGGAGCCGCTGCCGTACTCGGGCGTGGTCCAGGGGCCGCGGCGGGCCAGCGGGGTGAGGTGGCAGAAGCGCATGGGGTGGCTCCTGAGCATGTGTGGCACAGCCGAGGGCGGCTGTGCCACATGGTCATCGGCAGCGGAGGCCGGCGGTGCAGAAGGGGGTGCCGTCGCGCCAGCTTGGCCTGCGCTGCGCCGCGGGCTCGGGGGCTTCTGAACCCCCCTCCCTCTCCCTGAGAGGGAGAGGGGTCAGAGCCGCACCCTCAACGGGAGCTGTTGAGAGTGGCACCCAGAGGGCCACGCCCGGGGCAAACCACCAGGCGAAGGGGGCGTCGCGGACGATGGTGCCGTGGGTGAGGGAATCCACGAACTCGGTGACGCCGTGGAAGCCTGGGTCGGCGTAGTCGTGGAAGAGGACGATTCCGCAGCGGCGTGTGTGGGCGAAGTCGAGCGCCACCCCTTCGCGGGAGTGGTCGCCGTCAATGAAGGCCAGGTCGAAGTCCAGAGCGTCGAGGAGTCGGCCTTTCGCGGGATCGTCCGCGACGATGAGGGGCACGACGTTGGCCGCGCCTGCGAAGTCCAGCACCTGGCGCGCGTGGATGGACTGGTGGAGGTCGAGGGTGAAGACGGTGTCGGCGAGGCCGCTGAGGAGCGCGGCGAATGCGCCGTGGCGCGTGCCGACCTCGACGATGGTGCGTGGGCGCAGCGTGCGGAGGCGTTCGGCCTGGCGAGCGACGACGGCGGCGCCGCCGTGGACGAGGGCCGAGGCGGAGAGGATGTCGTGGCTGAACTGCGCCGCGAGGCGCGAGGCGAGGGAGGGGATGAGGTGTTGCATGGCGTGCTCCTGAAGAGAATGTGGGACGAGTGGGACGAGGGAGCGTTGTGTCTTCTTTGGAGTGCGGCATCGCAGATGCCGCTTTGCGTTCCAGCGAAGCGGCAGGCAAGGGGCGAGCCCTCGCCCCGGCCCCGATTGCCCGCTCCGCGGGGAACCAAAGCGGCGACTGCGTCGCCGCACTCCAAAGTTGCCCAAGGTTGCCCGCTCCGCGGGGAACCAAAGCGGCGACTGTGTCGCCGCACTCCAAAGTTGCCCAAGGTTGCCCGCTCCGCGGGAAACCAAAGCGGCGACGCCGTCGCCGCACTCCAAAGTTGCCCAAGGTTGCCCGCTCCGCGGGAAACCAAAGCGGCGACTGTGTCGCCGCACTCCAAAGGGGACGAGAAGCAGCGCAGCATCACGAGAAGGTGCCGACTCCGGCTTCGACGAGGTGGCCTCGGAGGTCGAGGGCGACCCATTCGATGAATTGGCCCGTGCCGCCCAAGGTCTGGTGGACGGGGCCTGGGCCAATGTGGCTGGCCTGCTGGTGGGCGACGTGGGTCCAGGTGCCGTCGCCGCGCAGCGGGCCGTCTGGGTGGAACTCGTGGGGGTCGCCGACGGCGCCGCGTGTGCCGCCTCGGCGGCGACGGTGGCGTCGGCGCAGGCGGAGGAGCTGGTGGCGCAGCTCGTCAGCCTCGGGGTCGGGGTGTGGGCCGGGCGGTGCGTCGGCGAAGCGGCCGCCGGCGCGCCAGGTGGTGAGGGAGAGGACGGTGCGCTCGCGGGCAAGGTCGTGCTCGAGGGCGACGAGTGGGGCGGCGAGGCCCTCGTAGTCGGGGTCGTTGGTGCCGGTGAAGCTGATGCTGAGGCCGAGGCCGAGCGACCAGTCGAGGCCGGCCAGGGGGATGGTGCCCTCGACGCACTCATCCATCACGCGGCGGAGGTGCTGCTTCGCGCGGAGCTCGAGGTCGGAGAGCGTGCCGCCCTCGCGGAGCTTCCGGGTCGAGTCCCAATAGGTGATGACGAACGAGTCGCCGGCCTGGATGGGCGTCTGTGGGGCTTGTTCGAGGGTGATCGTCCCCTCGCCGTTCGAGGCGATGAGGTGGCGCACGCCGTCGGCATTGAACTCGATGGACGTCCAGACCAGTTCGTCCTCGCAGGCCAGCGCGCCGGCGACGCAGAAGGAGGTGGGGGAGAGGACTTCGGCGACGGTGCCCTTGATGGTGTCCTTGGCGAAGCGCTCGTCGAGGCGGACGAGCTCGCGCTCGAGGCCGCGTCGGGTGTAGGCGGTGCCGGCGTAGCCGGTGGCCGGGTAGCGGCCAGCCACGCGGGGGAGGGCGTAGGCGAAGCGGGCGCGGACGGTTGCGGTTGCGAAGCGCTCGGCCACGGGGTCCCAAGCGCGGGCGCGGGTGTGGAGAAGCAGCTTCGTGCCGTCCACAACGTCGGCCTCGCAGGCTGCGGCCTCTGGCACGCCCTCGACGGAGGCGGCGATGGCGATGAGGAGCCGGCCCGAGCCCGCGAAGCGCTCGGGGAGCACGGTGCCGCCGACCTGACCCGGCTCGGCCGTGGCGAAGAGGCGCCAAACGCGCCCGTAGGTGTCGGGCAAGGCGTCTGCCTTCTCCGAAGTCCAGTCGGCCTCCAGCGCGGGGTCCCAGGCGGGGGTCAGCTCCTCCTCGATGTCCACCGTCTCTGGACGGCCGAACACGGTGCAGGCGGTGAAGCAGCGGTTGGTGGAGAAGCGGAGCTGCTGGCGTAGGACTGCGCCGCCGATGCCTGGCAGGTTCTTGGGCGTGAGGGCGTGGAGGTCGAAGAAGCGCGCCCGATGGGTCATGGGGTCCACCCAGTAGGCGAAGTCGGGCACGAGCTCGAGTAGGCTGGCGATCGCCGCGTCCACGCTCTGGCCCGAGAAGGCGATCATCGGGGGCACGAGGGCCAGGGCGTCGAGGTTGGCCTGGAGGTAGCCCGAGCCGGGCGCGCCGTCGCCGATGATGCCGGCTAAATAACTCGCCACGATTTCGACTCGATATTCGCAAATCGTGAGCTGGCAATGTGTTGTGGAGCCGTGTAGAATTAGCCCCCACTGGGTGTATGTTGGTTTCCGACCACCAGTGGGGGCCATGAG
>VGYV01000808.1 GCA_016872855.1 Planctomycetota bacterium | reverse complement strand
TCAGGCGGTCTCGTGAGGCGCGGCGATGTACGACTGGCGGAGCATGTCGCAGCGGGAGCGCAAGGAGGCAATGGCCTGCCGAAAGGCCGAGCAGCGCCCCTGGCATGCGCCCCCTCACTACGCAGGCGAAGGCGCCTATCATGTGTCCGCTGCCTGTTACGAACACTCCCCCGTGATCGGCGCGAGTCCGGAGCGCATGGCGGACTTCGAAAGGGAACTCCTCGATGCGCTCCAAGGAGCGTCCAACGAGGTGTACGCCTGGTGCGTGCTGCCGAATCACTATCACGTGCTGGTGGACACACCGGAGTTCAAGGCAGTGTCGGCAGCCATCGGGCAGCTCCACGGTCGGCTGTCCTTCCTGTGGAATGGCCAGGACAAGTCACGCGGCCGCAAGGTCTGGCATCGGTCAACGGACCGCAGGATTCGGTCCGAGCGCCACTTCTGGGTGACGATGAACTACGTCCACCACAACCCGGTTCACCACGGGTATGTGAAGCGATGGGAGGACTGGCCGTTTTCGAGCGCGCGGGACTTCCTCCAGGCAACCGGGAGGGCCGAGGCGATCAGGCTTTGGAAGGCTTACCCAATCCTGGACTACGGGAAGGGCTGGGATGACGCCAACACTTAGGCACATCTCACCACTCGTTCGTAGTTCGGCGTTTACGCGGCTCCTGAAGACCGCCTGAAGGCCGAACTACGAACACGGACGAAGAAGGAAGCCGATGATGATCAGGACGCTCGCAGCGGTTCTTCTGGCGTTCTCCTTTGTGTCGGCCGCGGAGGAAGCCCCTCCTCCCACCGTGCGGCTGTTCGATACGGGCACGATTTCCCCCGCCCCCCTCGCCCCCGAGGCGCTGGCGAAGAGGGAGGGGTGGACGCAGGTTGCGGAGGGAAAGACGGACCGTGCGTTCAAGGGCGACGCGGTGGCGATGAACAATTGCCTGGCACTCGTGGTGCGGCGGAATGGGCAAGAGACAGAGATGTACTCGCTCGCCGCCGACGGCGCACGGCCCCTCGCCACGGTAGGCGTCCTCACCGACGCGTCGCGCGGGCCCGAGCTCCGCGTGAAGACACTGAAGAACGCCTATGGCGTGGTCGCCCTCGAAGCTGTCCACCTGCTCCAACTGGAACTGGGAATGGGCCAGCCGTTTGTGAAGACGACCGCCATCGCGGCCACACACGCTCTCCGCATCAAGGCCCCCTGCCGCTTCGCCGTGATGCCCGACTTCTTCGCGGACGACATTGTGGTGGACGCCACGTCCATCGCCGCCGACAGGGCGGAGCTGCCCTTCGAGAACTTCCTGCTGCACTTCCTGGGCAGCGGCGACGCCATTCTCGCGGCCATCTCGCCCGATCGCGATGACGATTCCCGCATCGAGCTCGCGGGCCAAGGCAGCGAGCGGCGGATCATCGCCTCGACGATCCCCTACGGCAAGTCCAAGACCCTCTGGCTCGCCGCCATCGCCGACAAGGCGGTCTGGCACACCCGCGACGTCGCCAAGGAGGACGCAGACAAGGTGCTCAAGCTCGACTGGACCGCCCCCTTCCAGGCCCAGTGGCGGGTGGACTGGCGGCTCGACGACGGGCTGAACGACAGTTGGGAGATGCTCATCCAGTTGCCCGACGGCAAGTTCGACAAGCCCGACTGGTTCGGCCAGTCCGACCGAGTGGGCACACCCGACTGGATGCAGGCAAACCGCAAGCGCTGGACGACCGTCCTCGGCAGCTTCCAGTATCCCTGCTGGCTCGACAAGGAGGGCCAGGGCTTCCTTCAGCCGCTCAAGGCCAAGCTGCGATTCGTCGGCCCGGCGCTCGTCTACCCCATCAACCGCGTGCAGGCCACGCCGCTCGACCGTTTCACGCTGGTGGACGCCGTGCGCGAGTGCCTGGGCGTCGGCCCGTGCGAGTACGTGCTGGACGTTGAGGGACAGAAGAAGGTCGCCCGCGGCGCCGCCACGTGCGCGACCCGCTCGAAGCTGACCGGCATCTACCAGGCGAAGCAGCAGAAGGAGAAGCGGCCGGAGGTTGAGAAGGCGCTCGCCGACGTGCTGGCCTTCGTCCAGCTCGTTCGAGGGCGGATCGAGGCATATGCCAAGTTCGGCCGCGAGCAGGTCGTCTGGCTCGAAGAGCAGAAGAAGTCCAAGCCCGAGCTGGCCGAGTGCCTGACGCAATTGCAGTCGGTCTGCCGCAGGATTGACGCCGCTGTGGAGAACAGGAAGAAGGCCATCCGGCCGCAGGAGGACGCGCTCGCCCTCGTGAGCGAGTTCCGCAAGGACCTCGTTGGCAGCGACGCCCCCGACGCGCTGGACCGCTGCAAGAAGATCACCGGCGCCATCGTGGGCATTGGCGGGGCGCAGGACGAGTTGGTCGGCGAGTGCCGAGTTGCCGTGAAGGTCCTGCGGCAGCGGGCCGGGCTGGCGATGGCCGCCGACCCGCGCATGGACGACATCGCCCGAGAGCTTCGCCGCCGCACCCAGGCCATCCTCCGCGCCCCGGCGGGCTACGAAGCCCCGAGGCATTGAAGGCAAAATGATTGGGGGCAGAATGATAAGAGAAGAAGGCGCTGGAGGGGCCAGATGTCGATAGCTGTCCCGGCGGGCGTGAGCGCGATCGAGCAGAGCGAATTCCACGAGATCAGCTACCAGGTCGTGGGGCTCGCCTACAGGGTCCACAACGAGCTTGGACGGCTTTGGGATGAGGACATCTATCAGAGAGAACTCGCCTTCCGCTGCGAGAAGGCGGGGCTATCGAACGTCGCAACCGAGGTCCCCATCCGCGTGTCATTCCGGACCTTCAGCAAGACGTATCTCATGGACTTGCTCGTCGGCGGAGGCGCGATGTTTGAGCTGAAGACGGCGAACGCCCTGACCGAGGCGCATCGGACGCAGGCGCTACAATACCTGCTCCTCGCCGGCCTGAACCACGGTGCGCTCGTGAATCTGCGGTCAGCCACTGTGCAGCACCGCTTTGTCTCCACAAGGCTGACGCCCGACAAGCGCAGGGCGTTCACGGTGGGCGACGCTCAATGGCACGCCAGCGATGCCGAGAGCCGCTGGCTGCGGCAGCTCGTGCTCGACCTGCTCTCCGACTGGGGCGCCTTCCTTGCCGTGAGCCTCTACTGCGAGGCAATCGAGCACTTCCTCGGCGGCCCCGACGCAGCCGTCCAGCGCGTGGACATCGTGAGCGGCTCTCGCACGGTCGGTTGCCAGGGGGTTCATCTGCTGAACCCGACGACCACGTTCCGAATCACCGGCCTCACTCGCGATATGTCCCCTTACGAGCAGCACCTTCGCAAGGTGCTTGCCCACACACGCTTGAGGAGAGTCCAATGGATCAACCTGAACCGTCACATGATCACCTTCAAGACCCTCTGCCAATGACCCGTTCTTTCTCTTATCATTTTGCCCTCAATCATTTTGCCTTCGCCATGCTTTTCCTCGCTCTGGTGCTTTCCGCGGCCCTGGCCTCGGAGGCGCCGAGGAACCTCTTCG
>VGYV01000807.1 GCA_016872855.1 Planctomycetota bacterium | reverse complement strand
TCGAGGTCGTCGTTCACCATCTCGCGGCCGCGGCCGGCGTAGACGAGGTGGTAGAGGCAGAAGCGCGGCACGCCGTGGGTCTCCACGAGGTCGAGCACGGCATCGAGGTCGGCGGCGTTGCGGCGGTTGAGGGTGAAGCGGATGCCGGCCTTGACGCCTGCGGCGAGGCAATTCTGGATGCCGGTGAGGGCGGCGTCGAGGGCGCCCTTCTTGCGGCGAAGCTCATCGTGGGTTGCAGCCGTGCCATCAATCGAGACGCCGACGTAGGAGAAGCCGACGTCGGCGATCTGGCGGGCGACTTCGGGCGTGATGAGGGTGCCATTGGAGGAGAGGACGGCGCGGAGGCCCTGCTGAATGGCGAAGCGGCCGAGGTCGAACACGTCGGGCCGCTGGAGTGGCTCGCCGCCCGAGAAGAGGAGGACGGGGCATCGCATGGCCGCGATGTCGGCGATGAAGGAGCGGGCCTCGTCGGTCGTCAGCTCGTCGCGTCCCGCGCGGTCGCGCGCGTCGAGGTAGCAGTGGGCGCAGGCCAGGTTGCAGCGCCGGGTGGTGTTCCAGACCACGAGGGGGCGGTCCTCGGTGGTGAACTGGAGCAGGTGTGGTCTCTGCCCGGCGTCCGCCCGCATCAGGTCGGCAATCGTCGCCGTCCCGCACAGCAGCTTAGTGCAACCGATCACGAGAGTCTCCGCAAGGCAACCGCCGGCCCTTCTCCTCGCATTATAGCCCTCCATCCGGGAGGGATCAAGCAGTTCGGAGGGGTCGGGTCTGGCCCCGCATCTTGGGGTGCGGGGTGGAGCTCCCTTGAGGAGCTTGGTGAGGGTGCGGTCGAGAGCGGCGGCGAAGCGGGCCTTGTCGCCGGGGCGGATGGGGGCGGGGCCGCCCTGGATGGCGCCGGCGGCGCGGAGGTCCTGCATCAGGTTGCGGGTGGCGAGGTGGTGGCCGACGTTGGACTCGTCGTAAACCTCGCCGCGGGGGCTGATGGCGACGGAGCCGCGCTCGACGACGCGTGCGGCGAGGGGGATGTCGGCCGTGACCACGACGTCGCCCGCCGCCGCGTTCTCGGCGATGTGGTCGTCGGCCGCGTTGAAGGCGTGGGAGACGCAGACCGTGGTGACGCGCGGCCAGCCATCGGCGGCCAGGGGCACGTTGGCAACGAGGAAGGCGGCCAGGCCCAGGCGGTGCGAGGCGCGGAACGCCACCAGCTTGATCTCGTTGGGGCAGCCGTCGGCGTCAATCCAGATTCGCGGGGGCATGCGTGTGGCCGTCAGCCGAGCTGAATCTTGCCGCCGGGTCCGCCGGGCATGGCGGTGGGCACGACGATGCGCGAGGCGGCCTGGCGCTGGAGCTCACGCATCTGCTCGACCACCTCGCTCACAGCCTCGCGGATTGCGTCGGGGAAAACGTCCATCGCCTCCTCTAGGGTCTTTGCGTCGAGCGGGGTCTCGATGGGCAGGGGGCCGCCCGAGGTCATCATCTGGGCCTGGCCGAAGAACAGCGGCTCGCGGTCGGGGTCGGGCGAGCCATCCGCCTTCACAGGCACCAGGCGCCGAATCGTGGCGACCCGCAGGTCGCTGTAGGTCTCCTCGCGGTAGAGGTTCGCCGCGTTCACCTTGATGTTGTCCAGGCCGCCGGGCTCGGAGCCGCTCATTGTCGTGATTCCTTTCCGGGAGAGGCGTGTAAGGACGTGACAGCGCGGTATTGTAGCACATTCCCCGCGCGAGGGGAAATCGGCGGGCGCTGGCACCAACACGCGGCGCCGCTACTGTTTCCTCGTCGGCGCGAAGCGGGCCAGCTCGGCGTCGGCCTGGCGGCCCATCTCGGCGGCGGCCTCGGCAGGGGTGGCCCGGCCGAGGCAGACATTGCTGAGGGCGGTCTTGATATGCTCCCGGACGGCCTGCCAACCGGCAACATTAGGCTCGGGGACGCCAAAGGGAATAGTGTCGAAGGCAGCGCGGTGGCGGGGTCCTCTGGTGAAGTAGTCCCTGAGGACCGGCACGTCGGCAGCGGAGCGGCGAACGGGGAGGTAGCCGGTCTTCACCGACCACTCGGCGGTGATCTCGGGGGAGATGAAGAACTTGATGAACTCCCAGGCGCCGCGCTGGCGCTCGGGTGTGCTCTTGAAGATGAGGATGTTGCCGCCGTAGAGGACGGTGAGCTTGGGCTGCCCCTCGCCCACGGGGGGACAGACCATGGCCCACTGGAACTTGTCGCGGCCGTCCTCGTCCACCATGTCCTTGTCCATGTAGGAGCGGGTGGTGCTGGAGCGGAGGATGAAGGCGACCTTGCCGTCGGCGAAGAGCATGCGGTCGTCGTCGCCACCCATGGCGATGACGGTGGCGAGGCCGTCGCGGACGAGGGTGTCGAGGAGTTCGAGGGAGCGGACGGCTTCGGGGCTGTCGAGGCGGCTGCGGCGGTCGGCGATGGTGGCGAGCGTGCCGCCGAGCGAGAGGACCATGCCATCATAGGACGACGGGTCGCGCGAGTAGGCGAAGGCGGGGTGCCCCGTCTTGGCCTTCACCTTGCGGCACTGGGCGACGAACTCGGGCCAGGTCTCGGGCGGCCTCTCGATGCCCGCTGAGCGGAGGAGCTCGGTGTTGCAGTAGAGCATCAGCAGGCTCTTGGTGAAGGGGAACGAGAGGAGCTGGCCGCCGAACTCCTCGTAACGGTTGGACTGGAGGAAGGAGGGGAAGATGTCGGCCTGGTCGGCCTTCGACAGGCCGTAGTCGGGGTGGTTGAGGTAGTCGTCGAGGGGGAGGACGACGTTGGCCTCCATAAACTCGGCGACCATGCTCTCGTAGACAATGCACAGGTCGGGCAGCCTGCCGCCCTGGATGGTCGCGCGGGTCTTCTGGAACATCGTGGTGTAGGAACCGACGTTGTGGAGCTTGACCTCGTAGTGCGGGTTGGCGGCGTTGAAGTGCTGGACGACGGCCTTGAGGGCGTCCTCGTTCTGCTTCTTTTGGGCGTGCCACATCTCGAGCTGGACCTTGCCGGAGGCCGTCTTGCCGCCTGAGCTGTCCGAGCCTCCCGAGCATCCTGCCAGGAGCAGCAAGGCGAGGACCGCCCCGAGCGCGGCAGCCATCCTCGCGCCCGACGTTCTGACGTTCTTAAGAACGTCAGAACATCCGCGAACCCGGCGCGCACCGTCCGAGGTGACAGGGGTTGGGTGGTCGGGTGGCGGCGACATTTTCACATTCTCAAGAATGTTGGAATGTCGCGCGCCGGGGGGCGCGGCGAGGGAGGTCATTGGGTGGGGGCGATGGTGCGAAGGAAGGCGAGCCATCTGTTCTCCAGTGTAGAGGTGGCCGAGGGAGGGCCATAGAAGGCGCCCGTGTGGGCGGGGTGCTGGGTGAGTCTGCGCTCCAGGGCGAATGGGGCCGCCTCGGCGTGGCTGCGGAGGACGTGAACAGTGAGCTTCTTAGAAACTATCTCAGAACCCACGCGGGCTGCGACGCCAGCGATTCTGGCCGCAGGCAAGGAGTGAGGAGGAGGCGATG
>VGYV01000806.1 GCA_016872855.1 Planctomycetota bacterium | reverse complement strand
TCCAGCCGGAGATTCACACCGCAGCCCGGACAAGTGACGCAAACGCCCGTGGAGCTTGCCGCCTGCTCCAAGCCATCACGCTGGGCAGGGCTGCGGACCTCCCTGCCACAGAACCGGCATATCACGGCCTCTGGCCTTATGCTCTCCGCGCAAAACGGACATTTCACGGTACTGCCCTCCTCCGCCTTCACCGTGCGTGACGCGATGGATCTGGAAACGGTGCCGAATCCAAACAGTCCAACACCGGCGATGAAAGTCAACGCCGCGAGGAGAAGGTGGGTTCGGCGGCGGTCCGCCAGGTCCAAGTTATGAACTCTGCTGATGGGGTAGTCATGGTAGTCTTCGATCGGAACGTCGCCGAGTCCGGGTATGTACTTGTGCGTCTGGACATGAGTCACCGTGGTCTCCATATTGACGGCAATGCCTCCCCAGATCAGGCCGACCCCGATGAGAAGGAGACCAACCGTTCTCATCGCACTCCCCCTTTTCTCGTCCGTGTGTTCGCGCTGGCGCTTGCGCAGGATGCGGATCACGAGGACGGTGGCAAACCAAAGGATGGCCAACACCACCCCCATGGTGAGCAGGAGCATCACGATCTGCCCGGTCACGTCGACCGGCGGCGGGTTGCCGCCGGGCTGTTGTGTATCACCAGTGGCCGCCGCGAAGGGCGGCAGCCCCGTCCAGAGCGTGGGCAGTAGGTTCATCGTCTCTCGTTGCCCCCTAGTCCATGTTTGGGGTCAAGTCGTAACTCGGAGTTCTTCGCTGGACTCGGTTCTGAACAACTGAGAGGGATCGATGGCCTCGGGGGATGTGACGCGTTCGATGCCGAGGCGGTTTTCGGCCATTCGGGTGTAGTCTTCGGAGCTGTCGCAGAGGATGGCGCGGCGGCCGAGGTTGCGGGCGGCGACGCCCGTCGTGCCGGAGCCGCACATGGGGTCGAGTACGATGTCGCCTGGTTGGCTGCTCATCTTGATGAGGGGCTCAATCGCCGCCACAGGCTTCTGGGCCGGATGGCCGGTCTTCTCGGCGCGACCGACGAAGCCGACGATGAGCGAGGCTTCGATGACGCTCGGAGGGCCAGGCATGTAGCGCAGCTTGCCTTCGCGTTGCCTCTCCAGTTGGGCGCCGTTCAGGAAGTGCTCGGGGTAGATGCGCGCCCCGTGGTGGGCGATGTGGAGGCAGGCAAGTTGGGCCGAGCGCCATCCTCTAATCACAGACGGGCAGTTCTTGTAGTACCACGTCAGCCAGGCGACGAGTTCACAGCCCGCGGGGATGTAGTCGAGACATCTTGCCACTATCTCAGGAAATCCCCAGAGGAACACGTGGGAGGAGACTTCGCAGGCGGCGTCAAGGACCGATGAGAGCCAGTCGTGGTAGTCGGGACGGGTCCCGCCCACGCCCTTGTTGTACCACGGATCGAGGATTGTGGCCGTGACGCGGCCCCTGACCCTTCCGAGGGTGTCCAGGACATCGCTGGGCGGCAGGATAACCACGCTCGCCGATTCTGTAGTTTGAACCTCAAGCAGGCCGGTTTCGAGGCCAGGGAAGAGCTCGGACACCATGTCTTGCGAATCGCCATGGCTCTCTGCGTTCTTCCTGGGCTTCTTGGCAGGACGGCTCACTGCTGTGCCCCGCTTCGACGCCGGAAGGCGTCGAAGCCCGCCGGAAGATGTGCCAAGGGGCCGCATCACCGGCGAGCGGCCTTACACACCCTTGGTATCCAGAGGTCATTATACCGGCCCATCACGACAGCGCAAGGACGACATGGTGAAGCCTCCCGCTGCTCAGTTTTGGCATGTCCCATGCTTGAACGAGAGCAGCCTACAACGGGTGCAATAACGGATTTGTACGCTCTGAGGGCTTCCCGTTTGGAGTCCCGCCTTCAGGCGGTCCTCTACCGCGGCCGCGGCGCCCCAAGACCGCCTAAAGGCGGGACTCCAAACGAAGGCGAAGGCCGCGTGCAAGTCCGTTATTGCACCCGCCTACAACTGCGGGTTTGACTCTGCCGGGCTGAGGCAGTAGGCTGTGCACGGAGCGAAGAGAAAGGGAGCCGCTGATGGCGGAAGTGTATGCGAGCACGGATGTCGAGGCGGACGGGCCGATCCCCGGCCCGAACTCGATGCTGAGCTTTGCCTCGGCTGCCTACCTGGCCGACAAGAGGCTGGTGGGGACGTTCGAGGCCAACCTGACGCTGCTGCCCGGGGCCGTCGGCGACCCGAAGACGATGGAGTGGTGGCGCGGCCAGCCGGAGGCGTGGGCGGCTTGCCGGGCGAACCCACGCGACCCAGCGGTCGTCATGCCGGAATACGTGGCGTGGCTGAAGTCGCTCCCCGGCAAGCCGGTGTTCGTCGCGTACCCGGCGGCGTACGACTTCCTTTTCGTCTACTGGTATCTGATCCGGTTCGCGGGCGAGAGCCCGTTCTCGCACTCGGCGCTGGACATCAAGACCTATGCCATGGCGCTCTTGGGCTGCGAGTATCGAGAGGCGGTGAAGCGCAACATGCCGCCGAGGTGGTTTGATGCCCTGCCGCACACCCATGTGGCCCTTGACGACGCCAAGGGCCAAGGGGCGCTCTTCTGCAACATGCTCGCCGAGCGCCGTGCACGTCGTGGGGTCACGCGCCAACGGGGGACTTGACAGAGCGCGGGGACTGGTTCATAATGCCGCCGCGTGCTCGGGAAGAAGTGCGTCGGCAATGCCTACGGCATCTTCGGGGTCGCCAACAACGTCCTCGGCGTGGCGCTCCTCGGCACCATCGGCGTCGGAAACGTCCTGGGACTGGTGTACCCAGTCCTCACGCTCGCGCTGCTGAACTCGGTGTTCAAGGACGACTTCCCGAACTGACCAGCCAAGGTAGGGCGTGCATACCTGCACGCGGAACGAACGAGGGCGAACCGTGGCAGAAGGGTTCCGCGTGCAAGTATGCACGCCCTACCAGGGAGGAAACATAGCTTGTTTCCGAGGGGCGCCCCATGAGCGAGGGACTCACGCGCCGCGAGGCGCTCAAAGTGGCCGGGGTGGCCGGCATGGCCATGCTGAGGAGGAACGATGCGATGGCAGCGGAACCATCTACGCGGCGTGGGGACACGCCGCCCACGACCAGGCCGCCGAACGTTCTGATCATCCTGGCCGACGATTTGGGCTTTTCGGATATCGGCTGTTACGGCGGGGAAATCGAGACGCCCAATCTCGATAAGCTGGCTGCGGGCGGGGTGCGCTTCACCCACGGCTACTCGACGGCCCGCTGCTGGCCAACCCGGTCGTGCATCATGACGGGCTACTACGCGCAGCAGGTGCGGATGGACCCGCCGCGCGGGCGTCTGCCCCAGTGGGCACACCTCATCCCGCACTATCTGAAGCCCGCAGGCTATCGCTGCTATCACAGCGGCAAGTGGCACGTGATGGGCGCGCCCAAGCCCTGCGCCGACGGCGGCTTCGACCGCTCCTACAAGCTCGACGACCACGACCGCCACTTCTACCCCCGCACCCACCAGGAGGACG
>VGYV01000805.1 GCA_016872855.1 Planctomycetota bacterium | reverse complement strand
GATGTCGTTCACTCAGGGCCGGTCTTCGACTCGATGAAGGTCGAGGGCAACAAGGCCATCGTCAAGCTCAAGTGCGTGGGCGGCGGCCTTGTCACCAAGCCCTTCGAGGACCCCGCGACGCCGAGCGGCCCCTCGCTCAGGGACCGCTTCGGCATCGCCCTCACGCCCGAGCTTCGCCCCAAGAGCGACGTGCTGGGCTTCGCCATCGCGGGCGACGACAAGAAGCTCGTCTGGGCCGAGGCCAAGATCGAGGGCGACACCATCGTCGTCTCCAGCGACAGAGTGGCCAAGCCCGCCGCCGTCCGCTACGCCTGGGAGAACAACCCCGTCTGCAACCTTTACAACAAGGACGGCCTGCCCGCCGTCCCCTTCCGCACCGATGACTGGCCCGGCGTGACCGTGGACAAGAGGTAGCCGTGGCCGCGAGCGTCCCGCTTGCGGCCCCATGACCGTTTCGACAAGCGGGACGCTTGTCGCTACGACAACACCCAAGGAGAACCCGATGAAGCTCATGCTGGTTGCGCTGCTTGTCGTGCTGGCGTGGCGGGCGGATGCCCGCGGCGCTGAGTTCACGGTGACCCCGGGTGGCGACATTGCGAAGGCCCGCGACGCCGTGCGAAAGCTCGTGGCCGACGGGCTCAAGGCCAACGTGACTGTGATCGTCAAGGGCGGCACGTATGAGCTGCCCGAAACGCTCGCATTCGGCCCCGAAGACTCGGGCACCGAGCAGTTCTCGATCACCTACGCCGCCGCACCGGGCGAGAAGGTGATGGTCAGCGGCGGCCGCAAGGTAACGGGCTGGAAGAAGGGCGAGGGCGAACTCTGGACCGCCGAGGTCCCAGGCGTCAAGGAGGGCAAGTGGTACTTCCATCAACTGTGGGTGAACGACCGACGGGCCATCCGCGCCCGAACGCCGAACAAGGATGCTGAGAACCCCTATTGGCAGCTCAAGGGCGCAGCACTCGCCAAAGACCTCAGGTCGCACACCTACACTTTCGCCCCGGGCCAGCTCAAGGAATGGCGGAACCTGACGGACGTGGAGGCGGTCGTCGAGGGCAACTGGGAGATCACGCGGAAGCGCTTCGAGAAGGTTGACCCCGCAACGGGCGTGGCCCAGATGCTCGGCCCCCACGCCAAGCCCCACGACGCCATCGCCGCAGGCGGGGGCCGCTGGTTCTTCCTCGAAAACGCCATCGAGTTCCTCGACCAACCCGGCGAGTGGTATCTCGACCGCTCGACGGGCATCGTCACCTACTGGCCGCGCGCGGGTGAGGACATGACGAAGGCCGAGGTCATCGCCCCAATGCTGATGCGGCTCCTGGAGGTCAAGGGCACCCCCGAAAAGCCCGTCCGCAACCTGCACTTCAAGGGCATCGAGTTCGCCTACGCCGACTGGACGCATCCCCAGGGCGGCTACCTGGGCATCCAGGCCTGCCACTACGTGACCGGCACCAGTTGGGACAAGGCGCAGTGGGGCCGCATGGACGCCGCAGTTCGCTTCGACTATGCCCAGGGTTGCAGCGTCACCGACGGCGCCCTCGCCCACCTCGGCGGCTGCGGCATCGAGTTCGTCACACGCTGCGCACGCTGCACCATCGAGGGGAACCACGTCCACGACGTCAGCGGCAACGGCGTCATTCTCGGCGGCCCGAAGGCCGAGGACGACGTGCCGAAGGACTGCCGCATCGCCAACAACCACGTCCACGCCATCGGCCTCGACTACGCGGGCGCCGTCGGCATCTGGGTCGGCTTCGCACAGCGCGCCCTCATCGCCCGCAACCTCGTTCACGACACCCCTTACACCGGCGTCTCGATGGGCTGGCAGTGGAACCCCCAGCCCACGCCCGCTCGCGAGAACACCATCGAGTGGAACCACATCTACGACGTGATGAACAAGCTGGGCGACGGCGGCTGCATCTACACCCTCGGCCTACAGCCCGGCACCCAGATTCGCTTCAACCACCTCCACGACGTCCACCGCTCCCGCTTCTGCCACTCCGCGCCCAACAACGGCATGTTCATTGACGAGGGGTCCAAGGGCTTCCACTTCGAGCGCAACGTCATCTACAAGACCAGCGCCCAACCCGTCCGCTTCAACCAGTGCGCCCGCGACTGGCACACCTGGAAGGACAACGTCGAGGGCGGCATGGCCCCGCCCGTCCCCGGCAAGGTGGGCACCGCCCTGAGCTGCGATGGTTCAAGCTCCTTTGTTGAGGTGCCGCACAAGCCCGAACTCGAGCCCGAGCAGCTCACCATCGAGGCCTGGATCAAGCTCGACGAGTTCGCCGGCGGCAAGGACACCCGCCGCTGGATCGTCAACAAGAACCGCAACGAGTGGGAGAACGGCCACTACGCCCTCATCATCGCCGGCAGCCAGGTGGGCGCATACTTGAACATCGGCGGGGGCAAGGAGAACCACCTCATGGCCCTCAGCCCCGAAGGTGCCCTCAAGCTCAAGGACTGGCAGCACGTCGCCATGACCTACGACGGTGCCGACCTCAAGGTCTACCTCAACGGCGCCCAGGTCGCCTCGACCGCCATTAACAAAAAGCGCGTCCCTGGCCGCCTCCCCCTCGCCATTGGCCGCCGCCAGGACGCCTATGTCTACTTCAAAGGCGCCATAGACGAGGTCCGCCTCTACAACCGCCCCCTCTCCGCCGACGAACTGAAAGCCCATGCCGAGAAGCCCAGCCCCGTAGCCGAGCTCAAAGGTGGCATGGTGGGCTGCTGGACCTTTGATGGCCTCGACAAGCTCGCCGACGCCGTCAGAGAGGTCGTGGAGAAGGCCGGGGTTGAACCCACCTATCGCGACAGGCTTGGACGGGCTGCTCAGCCATCCGTCCAATAGGTCCGACAGGTCCCGTAGGTCCTATCGGCCACAGCCACACCGTCACCACCCTGCGCCTTGTTCAGGCGCGGGAACACTTGACAAGGGCACCCGGCTACGTACAATTGGCGATGGCATCGCTCCCCGTAGCTCAGTCCGGACGGCCCGAGGGCCGGGGAGCAGAATTGGCAGTCAGCCGCGGCCCCATGTGGTGGTTCGCACGGCCCTGACCCGAAGGTCCTTGTGCTTTCCAGGAAAGGAGTACGGCCATGGCCCAACGCCAGAAGAAGCAGCCGAGCGGCAAGAAGGGACAGCTCCCGCTGTGGGCCCAGTTGAGGACCGCCTACGGGTATGCCACGCCGGAGGAGCGGGCGAAGTTCGATAAGATGGCCAAGGCCATACTGCGACGGAAGGAAGTCGAACTTCAGGAGTGCGCTAGCGGGTGCACGGACACGTCCAGCACGGGCGGCTGCAGGCCCGGGACGGCCTGTCTGTTCACGTGTCTTCAGAGCGCGCAGAAGTAGGCGGTGTTGCGGAGCGTCGTAGCGACAAGCGGCTCGCTCGTCGAACCCGCTCTAAGCGCCTATCTCAAAACCCACGCGGGCTGCGTTGCCGGCGTCAGCGGGGCGGATGCAAGGCGCGGCGACGCAGGCGATGCAGCGGAGAGCATCGCTGAGGAGCCGCAACGCAGCAGCC
>VGYV01000804.1 GCA_016872855.1 Planctomycetota bacterium | reverse complement strand
TGGCGGCTGCGACGAAGGCCAAAATGTCCCACACGCGGCCGCTGTCAATCGTCCGGCCCAGGAGGGCCATCGCGCGGCGGAAGTAGTAGGGCTTCTTTATGGTGGTCTCAGTCGGCCCGACGCCGCGGGTGGCGAGGACGATGCTCGCATCGACGCCGACGCTGCTCGCCGCCCAGTCGGGCAGGGCGTCGCCCTGGTCGCCCTCGTTGAGGACGATGAGCCAGCAGGTCTTCGACCCCTCCCTCGCGGGTGTATAGCGATAGCCGACTTCCAGGGGCGCTTCCGTGAGGAGTGTGCCGGATGCGGGTTGATCGCCGAGTTCCAGGCTTGCCGAGGGGAGCTTCTCGGGCCAGGCGCGGAAGGTGGTCTGGCGCAGCTCGTCGAGGAGCTTGGCGCGCAGGGCCGCGAGCTTGTCAGGCGTGTCGGGCACGGCGACTTCGGCCTTGGGAACGAAGAGCTGGTCTATCTTGGTGTTGATCTCATCCTTAGGCAACTCGTCGGGGAAGGCGCGAAGCTCCTTGCTCTCGATGGTGGGGTATTTCTCGGGCTCAGTGACGGGCGAGGCGTCGCCCTTGAGGAAGCGGTTGATCCAGGTGAAGGCCGCGACGCGGAGGGGCGGCACGTCCTTGTGGGGGCCGGGGGTGACAAAGGCGTCCACGTGCTCGGCCTTGCCGAGGAGGGCGTAGAACTTGCGGAGGCGCGCGATGGTGCGCTCGTTGCCCGGCATCGGGAAGATGGCATCGGCATCGGAGTTCGTGAACAGCAGCGGCCTGGGCGCGGCCAGGTTGAGGAGGCGGGTCCACGGCCACTGGTAGGAGTTGTAGAGGAACATGCAGTCGCAGTGGCCATTGACAACGGGCGGCTTGGTGTAGTCCTCGAGGTCGCTCATGCCGCTGACGGGGACGGCGACCTTGACGCGGTCGTCAGCGGCCGTGAGCCAGGTGGTGTATGCCCCGCCGCCGGAGCGGCCGGTGACGGCTATTCGCGCTGCATCCACATCGGGCCGCGTCTCAAGGTAGTCGAGGGCGCGGATGCAGTTCCAGCACTCGACGCCTGCTGGGGTGTAGCCGCGGGAGTGCCACCACCAGCGGTCTTCGCGATAGGTGCCGTGGTGGATGGCGGCGATCTCGCCGAGCTGAAGGCTGTCGAGGATCAGGCACACGTAGCCGTGGGTCGCGAACCAGATGCCGTGGTGCTGGTAGGCGGTCTTGTTTCCCTCGCGCCCCTTGTTCGAGTGGCCGCAGCCGTAGAGCACAGCGGGCAGTTTCCCTTCGGCTTTCTTCGGGCGGTAGAGGTTTGCGGTCACATAGAGGTGCGGCCGGCTCTGGAAGTGGAGCTTCTCGACGACGAAGCCCTCCCGCTCCAGCGTGCCCGTCACCGTGGCGTTGAGCGGCGTGCGTTCGGGCAGGGGCCAGAGGCCGAGCATCCAGAGGGCCTGGCGGCGGCATTCCTCGCGGTGTTTCTGCCACGCACCGGCCGACCTCAGGTCCTCGGCGTAGCCCCCATCGAGCTTGAGGGCCTCCTGTTTGATGTACGCCTCGAACACCTTGTCGCCCGGCCTGGGCGCGTCGGCAGCTTCGCTCATGGCGGCTCCCAGCAGAAGCAATGTCCCGATGACAGTGGTTTTCGGCACGGCGGACCCTCCTGAGTGCGGCCTCCACCCAGGCTGCCATTATGGCGCTGCCGCGGCGTCCACGCAAGCCGTAGTCCGAGGGCGTGGGGTTCGGGCGGTGCGCGGCCGGCCCAGCGGAAGCGGGCGCAGGCGGCGGCCCAGGCGGGCCTCGATGTAGCCCAGGTAGGGGTCGGGGATGTAGGGCCAGCCGCGGCGGGTGTGGCGGCAGAGGGCGGCGTAGTCCTCCTGCGGCGTGTCGTCGCGGAGGAACTCCTTCCACTTGAGGTGGGTGAGCCAGCGGGGGAAGGGACCTGGCGAGAGGAGGGCGTTGGAGGGGGCCATGCCCAGCCGCTCGCCGGCGCTCGACCAGGGGCTCCGCCAGGGGAAGCGGACCTGTCCGGCCCAGACCGGCCCCCGCTCGACGTAGAGGGTGGCCTCGACCAGGGTGTGCTCGTCGAGCGCGCAGGAGTGGAATCGCGGCTCCCACCGCCGTGCGCGGGGCGGACAGGCACGGCTGAGGTAGCGGGCGTAGCGGCAATGGGTGCGGCCGACCGCCAGGGCCAACCCCCGCTCGGACGCGGGGGTGAGGATGAGGTCCACGCGGTCGGGCAGGAGGCAGTAGGCCACGACGCGGACGGCTGCCCTGCGCGCCTCGCGCCGCAGGAGGTCGAGGTAGACAAGACGGTCGGCGTCGGAGCGAAAGAGGCCCTGGCCCGCCGCGGCGCGCTGGGTGACGTGGTGGGGGTGGCCGGGGAGCACGATGCGGCGGAGGTAGGCCATGGCGGCAGGATAGCGCGCCCGGCGAGGGGAGTCAAGCGAAAATAGGGCGCAGGCGTCCGCCGGACCCCGACTCACATGTCCAGGAATGGCAATACCTTGCGGCGGGCTGGGGGCAGAAAAGAACTTCGGGCAAGCATTTTTGGGGGGCAAAGCCGTTGTACAGGGTAGAGGGGGAAGAGTCCGGACGGCCCTGGGCCGGGCCTCGCTGCTCGACGGGCGCGCGTGGCCGCGGGGGCCTCGGCCCAAGTCCTTCAATATCAGCCACTTGCGATGTCACGCCAACCTTCAGGAGGTCGTGGGATGGATCATGCCGCAACTCGTTCGCCCACAAGGGTTTGCAGCGGATGTGGGAAGGAGAAGCCAGTGGCCGACTTCCGCCTTTGGGGGAGCGGCGGGGGGCTGTCGCCCGAGTGCTGGGTCTGCCGCTGGGCCGCGGCCACGACCGCCCAGGAGCGTCTGGCGGCCCTCCCGCCCGGCCCGTTCGACGGCTGGCCCGAGCACGACCCCGCCGGCCCGCGCCTGACCCACGTGTGCCGCAAGTGCGGGCGGGAGAAGCCGTTGCCCGAGTTTGGCTTCCACCCCACTCGGGGCACACGCCACTCGCCCTGTCGCGCATGCAGGCGGGCGTACAAGCGGCGCTACGACATTTCTCACAGGGACGAGATTCGCGCCTACGCCAGGCGCTACTACCGGCAAGAGGACCCCGACCGGCAGCGCGCCCGCTACGCCCGCTACCGGCGCGAGCAAAGGGAGAAGATCGCCGTCCGCGCGCGCACGAACCGGCTCCGCGTCCTCGGCGTGCTCACCCTGGCCGAGCACTGCGGGGACTGCGGCGCCCCGGCCACGCTCATTCACCACGAGACCTATGAGGATGTATGCACCCTGGTCTCGCTGTGCCGGCGGTGTCATGCGGCCCGGCACTACCGCGTCTGGCGCAAGACCGGCGGCGGCCCGGTCCGCTATCCCCAGGAGTATGAGGAGGGGGAGAGCGGCGTTCGGTGATGGGCGTTGGGAGTTGGGGGCGTGTTGCCCAAACCCTGCGGGATGACGGCGCGTTCGTAGTGCGGGCTTTAGCCCGTATCTGTACGGCCTGAAGGCCGCACTACGAACTCGCCTGCCGCGGCGGGCTCATCTGGGCAA
>VGYV01000803.1 GCA_016872855.1 Planctomycetota bacterium | reverse complement strand
GCTCAGGAAGGAACGTGTGCCGGAATTGCGCAGGCCTGTGGGCGGGGCGTCTCTGCCCCGCGCAGGGTGTCGCGGGGCGCAGAGGCCCCGCCCACATTGATTCAGAATCGTGGCGAGTTATTTAGTGGCCTCCGCCCGCCGGCCCCGTCACCGAGGCAGCGAAGCGGCGAGCGAAGCGGTGGCAGACGCCTTGCGGCGTGGAGCATTCGGCCCGCGGAGGGGGGGCGAGAGCCGGGACGGCGGCTCGCCCTTTCCGAGGGGGGGCTCTCAAAAAAGCCGGCCACACTGGCCACACTGGCGACGGGCAACCCGTGGTATGGCACGGGAATTGCTATACACCCTGCAGTATTTCCCGGAAACGGAACATTTCTTGGTTTTTCGGGCGGGCGGGCGGGCGGCCCATGTTTTGTTTGTTAGGAAAGGTACACCTGGATGGACGACCTGCCGCTCTCGTTCGGCGACCTGTTCGCGGAGACACCCGCGGCCGCCGTCCGCTCGCTCGAGTTCCGCGAGCCGGCCTGGGGCGGCGAGCCGAGCCTCGCCCTCCTGCGGCTGGCAATTGCCCCCGGCGGCCCGCGCGGCGGCAGCGTGGAAGCCGCGACAGTGCTGCCGGAGGACTCCGAGCAGGTCCAGACGCCCGTGACATGGGAAGCAGGACCATCGGGCATGGCGGAGGTCGCGCTTCCCGTTGTCTTCCCGCACCGGGGTAAGTGGGCGAGCGACGTGCGCCTCACCGCAAGGCTCAGGCTCACGCTCCGCTCCCGTGGTGGCGCACTGCTCTGGACGGGCGAGTTCCCCTTTGGCTTCGACTGCGGGATCATCGTGCGGGAGAGATACGGCAGCGGGGGCGCGGCTCTGCCTGCGCGGCCCGAGCCGTCGGCTCCCGACTTCCTCGATCGTGAGCGTGCCTACCTCCTGGCACGGCTGCCCGAATACCGTCGCCGAACGACGCGCGAGGGCGCGCCGAGCGACTTCTTCCTGGACGACACACAGGGAGGAGAACACCTCGACCTGATGGCGGCAGACGCCCTCGACCGCGCCGCGGCCATGCTCGCCAGGCGGTTCCCCGACTGGCAGGACGCCCTGTGTGCGGCAGCGATGTGGGCGCACCATCCGTGCATCACACGGCACTCGTCGAGCTGGGCGCCCTTGGCAGCTCAGGCCGCGGTCGGCACGCTGCCTCGGATTACCGGATGCTTCTGTGGCGACGTTGCCCGCCTTCTCGCCGCCCTCGCGGAGAAGGTGGGCGAGCGGCTCGGCGTGCCGTTGCGGGGCTACACCCTCGGCCTGCGGGGCCACCTGGCCACACTGGTCGAGACGCCGCTCGGCCGCGTCGTCCTCGACGGCATGCTGGCCCACTGGTATCCCACGCTCGACAACACCCGCCTGGCCACGCTCGACGAATTGCGCGCGAACGACGCCCTCGTCCGCCGCCTCTGGTACTGCCCCCGCGCCCACGGCCACGAGTTCTACTTCGGCGTCCGCGACCAAATCATCCAGCCCTGGCGCGAAGGCCCGCTGACCTTCCCCTCGGCCTCCTACCCTGAGGCCAAAGTGTAGAATGTAGATCTGACCCCGCCTTCGCCTTCAAGGAATCCTCTATGGCCACGGTGGTAGCCCAGGCGGCTTGAGCTTCCATTGCGCGGGCAACAGGTCGGGCGTTATCCCGGGGTCCCCAACCTGGAATCGGCGGCGGGCCTTTATCGCCTCGCGATGGTCCTCGACGAATTTCGTCCACCTTGCCTTGAGCGCGCGAGCCGTCTCCGGGTCGAGGTCGCCGCCGAGGCTCATGCCACAGTTGAAGGTCTGCCCGAGCAGGTGGCGAAGGAGGAGGGTGCCGGTGCCGGGCTCGTCCAAACGAGAGGCCAATGCTAGGAAGGACTCATCGCGTACGCCCAATCGCTCTGCGGCGGCATCTGCTTCGCGCAAGAGGCTCAACGCGCGTTGGGGTCAGATCTACATTCTACATTTTAGCTTGACTTGCCCGAGCTCTTGGGTATGATGGGAGCCATGGCAAGGCCACTGCGGATCGAGATGGCGGATGGGGTCTACCACGTGACCAGCCGCGGGCTGGAGCGTCGGGAGATCGTGCGCGACGACGCGGACCGGGCGCGCTGGCTGGATCTCCTCGGCGAGGTCGCCTCGCGCCGCCAGTGGCGCGTGCTCGCCTGGGCGCTGATGGACAACCATTTCCACCTCTTCCTCCGCACGCCCCGCGCCGACCTGTCGGCGGGGATGCACGACCTGAACAGCGGCTATGCGACGCGGTTCAACCGCCGCCACAGCCGCGTGGGGCCGCTCCTCCAGGGGCGGTTCAAGGCGATCATCGTGGAGAGCCGCTACCACTACTGGGAGCTGAGCCGCTACGTCCACCTCAACCCCGTGCGAGCCGGCCTGGCGGAGAAGCCGCAGGCGTATCCCTGGAGCAGTTGCGCCGCGTATTTCCGCGAGCGGGACGTTCCCGACTGGCTGGCGCCCGAGGAGGTGCTGTGCGAGCACGGCCGCACGGTGCGCGCGGCGCGAGCGGAGTATGCCAAGTTCCTCGCGGAAGGCGTGGCGTCGCCGCCGCCGTCGCCCCTGCGGCAGGTCGTGGCGGCCACGGTGCTGGGCAGCGAGCGGTTCGTCGAGCGCATCCGCCGATGGCTCGGCACGCGGCGGCCCGACCGCGAGGTGCCTGCGGCGCGAAGGCTCCTGGGCAGCGTGGGCGTGGCGGACGTCGAGGCCGAGGTCGCCCGCGCGTGGGCGGTGCCGGTGGAGACGCTGCGGGTGCGTGGGACGCGCAGGAGTCCCGCGCGGGCAGCGGCACTGCACCTGTGCCGCCGGCTCACGCGCGAGCCCGTGGCGAGGCTCGGCGAGCATTTCGGCGGGATCAGCGCTCAGGCCGTCTGCAACCTCGCCGCTCGCGTGGCGGCGGAGCGCCGAACCTCCCGCCGCCTCGACGCGCGCATGGCCGCCATCGAGGAGGCCCTGAGGCTAAAGTGTAGAATGTAGATCTGACCCCAAGGTCTCAAGCCATCCGCAGCCGCGGCCACAACGAGCGCCCCTTCGTCACCATCCCCGTCGCCATCGCCAGGGCACTCGACCTCCAGAAGGGCGAGGTTGTCGAATGGAAGATCCTTGACCGCGCCCAACTCCTCCTCGTCCGACAACCCCAGCCCTCACCCATCAAGCCTCCCGCAAAGGCCCACAAACGGTAGGGGGTTTTTCAGCGGAATCGAGTACTACGACCTGACCCCAAGGCACCAAGGCACAAGGCATGCCAAGGCACAAGGCAACAAGGCACAAGGCACAGCCGAGGCTACTTCGCCCGGCCCCTGCCCAAGACACCTCTCTCGGCCTTCTCCCGTAAGTCCTGCGCCAGGTGATCAAGATCGGGGAAGAGCTGGCCCACATCGAAACCCGCGTTCAGCAATTGGCCGCTTCGGGGTTCTTTGTGGGTAGCCCCCAGGGGTTGTGGTTGTCGGTCGGCGCGAGCAGCTGGCGATCCAGCGCCGGCACAGGTGTATTTCGGCGTAAGTCCTTGCCATGCCTATGCTGAG
>VGYV01000802.1 GCA_016872855.1 Planctomycetota bacterium | reverse complement strand
GCTACCGCTCAGGAGTGCCATCTGGCAGCGGCGGAGCTTGAAGAGGCGGCGGCTGGCCGGGTCGGTCATTTCCGCGCGAACGGCGTCGGCCAGCTCGAACAGGTAGTCGGGCGGCGAGCCGATGTCGCGGGCCACGAGCACGTCGGGCACGCGGCCGCGGTCGAGGAACTGGTAGTGGCCCAGCTTGTCCTGGGCGGGCAAGGCGTCCCACGCCATGTTCTGGCGGGACGAGATGAGGAGGGCGGAGCCGGGCTGGACCTCCTCCTTGTCGAGGCGTTCGGCGAGGCCGTGAGAGGCGTAGATGACGAGGCGCTCGTCGCCGCGGAGAGAGACCTCGATGGTGTCGTGGGTGATGCGGCGCTCGAAGCGGGCTTCCTCGCCCGTAGCCTCAGGGACGGGGTCGGCGTAGAGCACACCGCGGGCCTGGCCGTCGAGCAGCACGCGGTCGCCGCGGCGGAGGCCCGCCGCAAGGGCGGCATCGGGCACAACCGGGGCGGCCGAGGTGCCGTCCTCGAGGCGCACCAGGGCGCGCAGCACGCCATTGGGCGCGGCGCCCTTGGCCGCCTCGAGCATGCGGAAGAACGTGGCGTTGCGGAGGGCGCCCGCCTTCAGCTCCGCAATCAGGGCATCAAGTTCCTCTATCTTCTGCTTGTAGGTCTCCTCGGCGCCCGCCTGGGCCGCGGCCTCAAGGATCGAGGCGATCAAGGCGTTCGCCTCGTCGCCCTCATGGATGCAGAGGTCGAGGAGCATCTGGCGGCGATGCTCGAAGGGCACGGAGCTGCTGAGCAGCATCCGCTTCATCACGGCCATCTTGTCCTTAGCCATTGCTACTCCTTTCGCTTGCCGTAGCCGCAACCGTCCCGGTTGCGGTCGGCGTAGCCACAACCGTCCCGGTTGTGGTCGGCAAGCGGGACGCTTGCCGCTACGTTCCGCCAACGCCCACCCTGGGCGTTGGGCCGGCGGGCGCGAAGTCGGGCAGGACGTAGTATCCGCGTTCGGCCAGTGCGCCCTGGCGGATGCCGTAGAGGGCCTGGGCGTGGCCGCCGCGGGCCGTGAGGCCGAAGATGTGGCACACTGCCCAGGGCTGGCGGGCGAAGACCGCACGCGTCCAGCGGCGGTCGGACACGGAGGGGAAGACGCTGGTGAGGGTGCAGGTGGCGAACTGGTCGCAGTCCTCGCACTTCTTCTCGCCGAAGTGGGGCGAGAAGTTGTGGCCGTGGGCCTGGCCGAGGATGCGGTAGCACGCGGTCGTGGGGTCGGCCTGGAGGGCGCCGAGGGTGCGCTGCACGTGGGTCCACGTGGCGCCCGAATAGGTCAGGCTGTACTCGGTGCTCTCAGCCTCGAGCAGCTCGATGGCGTCGCAGACGACGAGGAAGAACTCGCCCGTGTCGGGACACGAGCAGAGAGGCCCGACGAGCACGCCGCCCGTCTCGACCGGGTGGGCGGCGAGCGCGCCGCGGCGGGCGAAGCGTTCGGCCTTCTCGAGCGCCGCGCGGGTGTAGAAGACGGGGCTCCATGGCTCGCCCATGTCGCCGATCGCCTCCGCGCGCTCGGCCAGGGGCGCCAGGGGCAGCGTGAGATAGGCCAGCGGCGTGGGCTTGGCGGTGACGGTGAACGGCGCGGCGGCCTGCCGCCGCATCGCCAGCTCGGCGACCGGGCGGCGGTCCACGATGACATCGTAGTAGTAGAGGTCGCCCGACTTGAGCTGGCCGTCGCGGATGAGCTTCTGCGAGGCGCGCCAGGCCACGTCCTCGAACGCCGCGGGCGGGAACACGTGGCGGCTCGTCGCACCGTCCGGGCCGACCCCCTCGATGATCAGGCCGAGGCAGACGGAGTCCTGCCCCTTCTCCAGGACGGGCACGAGGCGGACGCGGAGCTCGTCGAGTGGCACGCCGGGGTGCCCCTTGCGCAGGCATGCGGCCAGCCACACCTCGCCGTAGAGGTCGAACAGGTCGCCCTCGGTCACGGATTCCCGGAGGACCACCGGCCCATCGGCCTTCGTGCGAAGGGCCAGGGCCAGCGTGCCGTTGGGTGAGGTAGACATCGAGCAACTCCTGATGCGAGGTCGGAATGCGGAATGCCGGGCATTCCGCACTCCGCGCTCGCAGGGCTGGCTAGCCCAAGTGGGTCCGAGGCGTCACGGTGAGCCTCGCTTCGGCCTCGCTGCCGACCTGTTGGCCGATGGGAACGTCGTCCTCGAGGAACGCGCCCGTGGAATCGTTTCGCAACGACCACGGGACGTTCTGCGGGAGGCTCCACATGGAGGCCAGGGACTGCGCGACCGCCCCCGCTGGCAGGGCGCGTTGCACGTCGCTCACCGTGGCGCAGTGGGTCCCGGTGACATCGGCCGCCTGGAAGCTCAACGTCTCGGCGCCAGGCGGCTGGGCCGCCATTACGGCCTGTTCGCCCACACTCATGCTCTCACCCCCTTTCGGGCTTGTGGGAGAGTGGCACCGCTGGCCCCTCTCGCAGTGGTGGCACTGCTGGCTTGTCCAGCAGTGGGGTTCGGGCGGAAGACACGGCTGGGCAAGCCAGCCGTGCCACATCCCTGGCCCCGGAGCAGAGGGCCAGCGCCCGCGGCTCCCGGACCGCGTGGGCGAGGAAGGCGCAGGGGCCGACCACCCACGCCACGGCGTGCCGCAGGGCCGAGGCCGCCACGGGCACCAGCCCGTCGAGCAGCCACGGAGGCGCCCCGGTCAGGTCCACCTCGGCCTCGACCGGGCCGTCACCCGCATCCGCCACGGGGGCCAGGCGCACGAGCCGCCAGCGGTCCTGCGCGTCCAGGAGCAATTGGCGCAGCCACGCGAGCCGACACTCCGACAGGCCCGCCGGCAGGTGGGCCAGGATCGCCATGCGCAGGGCCAGGCGGCCCCCATCGGCCACCACCTCGCCCTGGCGGGCGTGGGCGCCGCTACGCATCGTGAGACCGCCGGGCGGCACGTGCTTCTCCACCTCAGCGCGAGCCGGCGCCCGCCAGCCGGGCGGGCACTGCCCGTCCAGCGTGGCCAGCCCCCAGGCTATGGCAGCCTCGAACGGGGACACGGCGCGGCCCTCCGCCGCGCCGGCGTCCGCGTCGCCCTCCCGTTCCGCCACTGTGGCGAGAGGCAGCTCGAAGATGCGGCGGAAGCGGCTGCCCCGCGCCCCCACGCTGGCGCCCCGCGCCGGCCGTCGGTGCCTCATCCCCACCGACACTGCCTTCCAGAGTCCTGCCCGCCCCCACTGCGCGGCCAGAGGGTCGCCCGCCACGGCGGCACTCGTCCGCAGAACCCCCCAGGCGCCCTCAGCGGCGAACGACACGCCGTTGTGGCGCCAAGTGTCGGCGCCCGGCACGCGCGAGAAGCCCAGGGCCTCGAGGCCCTCGCTCAAGTCCATGTTCGGCACGGGCATTGGGCACCTCGCTTTCGGCTAAATAGCTTTCAGCGATTCGGCTCATTGGGGCGAAGACTGCCTGAAGGCAGGACTCCAAACGGGTCGCCCTCCTGGTTGGGAGTCCTGCCTTTAGGCAGTCTTGGTGGCGGTGAGGGCGCCGCCGAATCGCTGAA
>VGYV01000801.1 GCA_016872855.1 Planctomycetota bacterium | reverse complement strand
GAAGCCCGGGGCGTAGGCCTCGTCGTAGGGCATGTGGACGACCTCGGCCTGGGGGTTGACGAGGCGGCGGACGCGCTCGGCGAGGGCGTTGATCGTGACCTCGGCGTCGCTGCCGACGTTGAAGACATGGCCGATGGCCCGCTCGTCGGCGGCGAGGCACACGAGGGCGCGGACGGTGTCGCTCACGTGGCAGAAGGCGCGCGTCTGCGTGCCGTCGCCGTAGATCGTGATTGGGCCGCCGGCGAGGGCCTGGGCGACGAAGCGGGGGATGACCATGCCGTAGCGCCCCGTCTGGCGTGGGCCAACGGTGTTGAAGAGGCGTGCGATGACGACGGGGAGCCCCCGCTCGCGGTGGTAGGCGAGGGCGAGGAACTCGTCGAGGGCCTTCGAGCAGGCATAGCTCCAGCGCCCCTGGGTGGGCGGGCCGAGCACCAGGTCGTCGTCCTCGCGGAAGCGGGCGCTCACCGTGCTGCCGTAGACCTCCGAGGTGGAGGCGAGGAGGACCTTGCGCTTCTTCTTCGCGGCGTGGTGGAGCACGGTCTCGGTGCCTCGCACGTTGGTCTCGATGGTGCGGACGGGGCTTTCGACGACCAGGAAGACGCCCACCGCCGCCGCCAGATGGAACACCACGTCGGCCCCGTCCACCAGCTCGGCCACGAGCGGGCCGTTCATGACGGAATCAATGTGGTAGTGGAAGCGGGGGTTGGCCTTGAGCGGCTCGACGTTGGCGGCGGAGCCGGTCGAGAGGTCGTCCACGATGGCCACCTCGCCGCCCTGGGCGAGGAGGGCCTCGACGAGGTGGGAGCCGATGAAGCCGGCTCCGCCAGTGACCAGGTATCGCACGCGCTCTCTCCTCGCGGGGGTCATGGGGGACGCTGGGCCACGATGCGGATCATCCGCTTGGTGTGCAGGAGCCGTGCCAGGTGGTGGAGGAGGCGGTGGCGCTTGGAGTCGTAGCGCCGCAGGTCCACGGAGAGGCCGGCTTCGCGGAGGGCGGCGGCGATGGCCTCCTCGTCGCAGCCGCCGTGCTTCGCGTGGTAGTCCACCAGCACCCAATCGGCCGCGGAAAAGACACCCGCTGTCTTTTGTGCGCAGCACCCGGAGGGCCGTTCCGGCAAAAGACAGCGGGTGTCTTTTCCGCCTGGGCGGCGCCGGAGCTTGGCGGCGAGGGCGGCCCGGAAGCCGAGCTGACGGCAATCGCGCCACTGGCGGCGGAGGAAGGCCGGAAGCTCGGCCAGGCCCTTGTCCAGGCGCTCGAGCGCCCGGGCCACGAGGCCCACGCGGGTGCCCAGGCTCGGCTCGTGAATGATATAGAGGACGCCGCCCGGCCGCAGCCTGGCGGCGGCGAGGCGGACGGTTGCCACGTAGTCGGGCAGGTGGTGCAGGATGGCGGAGAAAGTGATGACATCGAAGGTGTCGGGCGTGGCGGCGAGAAAGGCGGCGGCCTCGGCGGCCTCGGTGCGCAGGCGGTCGGCGAAGCCGCGCTCGCGGGCCTTGGCCTCGAGTTGGGCGAGCATGGCCCGCGCCAGGTCGAGGCCCACGGCGGCGAAGCCGCGCTCGAGGAAGAGCAGGGTGAGGCTGCCGGTGCCGCAGCCGACGTCGAGCAGGCGGCGCTCGCCGCCGGGCCCGAGCAGGGTGCAGATGGCCTCGACGTCGCGGCGGAAGACCCGCCGCTCCCACGGATGGGCGAGGATGCCGCACGAGCGGTCGTAGTCGGCGGCGTAGCGCGCGTCCTCGTGCAGGCGGCGGTTGTGCTCGACGATTTCCCTGGCTGTGGCATCGTCCACCTGCCTCGGCACGGGCGCGCTCCTGGAGGCGTCAGGGGAAGATGACCTGGGTCGAGGGCCGCGAGGGTGCCCAGCCGGGCGCGGGGGCGGGCACCGTCGCCGGCTCTTCGGCGGCCTGGCGGAAGTGGGCGACGACGACGCGGCGCGCGGCCTCGACGAGCGCCACGGTGCCGTGGATGTTGATGGTCCACATCGCTGCCGTGGTGAGACTGTAGGCGCACCAGGCGAGATAGCCCATGAACGCGCCGGCGGCGACTACGCCTACGGTCTCCAACTCGGGCGAGCCGCGGGACCGGATGGCGGCGGACCTGGCGCCGCGGAGCGCGCCGAAGACGATCAGGCCGTAGAAGACCCCGAAGCCGATCAGCCCCTCCTCGCACAGGATCAGGAGGGGCACGCTGTGCATCGTGTAGCGCCACTGGGTCTCCTGGTACAGCTCCTCTGAGGCGGCGTACTCGCCGTATTGCAGGAGGAACTGCCTGGGGCCGATGCCGAGGAGGGGCCTCTGCGAGATGATTCTCATGGCCACGTGCATCTGCTCGATGCGCATCGCGATCGAGGTGTCCTGCGTGCCCCAGGGCGTCTTGTGGGTCCAGATGCTCTCCAGCCGCTGCTGCACCCTCGGCGGCTGGTGGAGGATGGCGTAGACGATGAAGGGGACTGCGGCGAAGGCGACGTACCAGCGGCGGCGGTAGTACCAGAGGAGCATGACGCAGCCCAGGCCCGCGCCGAGGTAGGAGGACCGCGAGTAGGAGCGCAGGGCGACGAGGACGAAGAGCGGGATCGAGGCGAAGAGCAGGAGCCGCACCCAGAGCCGGAACCGGCCCATCACCATGGCGCCGGCCAGCGGAAGGGTGATGATCACCTGAAGCCCGAACTCGTGGAAGCTCGAGAACCAGTAGGGCCGGGCGATGTGCAGCTCGCCGGCGCGGTACTTGCGCCACGCCAGGTACGCCAGGTAGCCCGTGGCGAGGACCAGCGTCAGGGCCACAATGGTCACCCGCCGCGGCGTGTCGGCCAGCCGCGACAGCAGGAAGTACAGCACCGTCGCCTTGAAGAACAGGTCAATGTACTTGTGGTCGAGCACTCGCACGCCATTGACCAGGGCCGAGCAGATCATCGCCAGCAGGAACCCCACCATCCCCCAGTCCACCTGGCTCCGCGGCATGAACTCGCCGATCCGGCCGCCCCGCGTGAGGAGCACGCCCACGATCGTGGCGACGTAGATCAGCTCGAAGTTGCTGTTGCGGATGAAGTACCCGTAGGTCTCGACGATCAGCACGTCGCGGAGCACGAAGTGGGCCAGGATCACCAGCGCGCCGAAGAACGGCTGGCGCAGCGAGACCACCACGACCGCGATCAGCCAGAGGATGAACACGAGCTCGCGCATTGGCGAGAGGCCCTCGAGAGCCTAGCATGGCGCGTGGCCGCAACCAAAGGGAAAACCCAGGTTGGGCACACTAGAAAACAAAGCCAGGCCGCCTTGGCTTGTTTTCCTCTTCATTGGCGCTCCGATGGCATAACGTGCCAAGAAACCATGTCTTATTGAATCGATCGGAAGATCGCTCGATTCAATAAGGTGTGCCCAGCCTGGGTTTTCCCGACCCGCAACCTGCGCGCACAGGGCGCCCATCGCGGCAAGCCGCAGCCAAAGACGACAGACGACAGATGACAGACGGCAGCCAAGAATCGTCCTCGTCCTCGTCGTCGTCCTCGTCCTCGACTCTTCTCCCGGATTTCTTGCAGAAAAACAAG
>VGYV01000800.1 GCA_016872855.1 Planctomycetota bacterium | reverse complement strand
ATGGCCACAACGCTGCGCTCGCCGGCCGGGCGCGCCCTACCGGTTCGGCCTCCGGCGCACCAGCCACAGAGGGCTCGCCAAGACACGGCTGCCTCGTCGGCGCCGCCTGCAACGTTCGCCGCTGCCCGCACCCGGCAGGACTCGAACCTGAGGCGACCGGATGTATGGCGATGTGCTTCAGTCTGCCCTGATGAGGACCCGGTGCTTGTCCTTGGTGACGGCCAGCGTCTCGATGGTCACGAGGCCGTACTTGTCAGCCACGGCCCGGCCGGACTGAACGACTTTGGCCGGCTCGGCCGGCGGCAAGAGCGAGTTGGTCCAGGTGAACTTCGCCCCTGGCCTGGGCCTGAACTTCTGGCAGCGCCGCGGGGTCATGTCCACGACACCATCAGGCACGGGGCAGCGGGGGCCGACCCAGACCGTGATGCCGTACCGGTCCGCCGCGTCCTCGATGTCTTCTGAGTCCCACATCACCCAGCCGTTCACTTGCCCGCCGCCCTGTAGGGCCTGGGCCGACTTGAGGTCGCCTTCGCCCACGTTGTCGTCGAGGCTACAGTTGGCGAAGGCCGGCGCGGAGCGGTCGCGGCGGATGATGATCTGTCCGCGCTCGAGCGCCTCGGGCACGTCCACCCCGTGGGCTGCGCACCACAGGAAGGGCTGCTTGCTCTGCATCATGGCCCAGAAGAAACGCGGATAGGGCGGCCAGCCAATCTCGCTGGGATGGCCGCCCCCGATCCTGGCCCAGACGAAGGGCAACTCGGCCGCCGGGTTGGCCAGCACCCAGTCCGTGAGGTTGGTGTAGACGTATGGGTTCTCGCCATCGGGCCGGCCCTCGTACATGTCGGGCGTGCCCCAGATAGCGACGGCGCGGTCCCAGCAGCTCCAGCCCTTGGTCAGCTCCGGCTCCACGAAGCCGTCAATCATGGCGTAGAGATTGGCGTGCCGGATGTCCGGCGCGCCCCACGCCCCCACGTGGACGTTGACGCGGTTGCGGTCAATCGGCCAGGTCTTGCACGCCCATTCCACCAGTGCCGTCTGGCGGTTGGTCAGGAACGGCTGCCACTTGCCCTGGTCGAAGCCCTTGACGGTGTGATTGGAGTCGTGCAGGCCCATGCGCATGTCCACGTCGCCCTCCGGCTGATCGGCGGTGTGGCACATGTAGAAGCCGGACGCGGGACGGGACGGCCGGTACGGGCTCGGCCACTTGTTCCAGCCGCCGCGCACGATGGTCAACGGCTCGGACGCCTTCGCCAGTTCGGGGCAGAAGCCCATGCCCACGTCGTAGCGGAAGGGCACCGGCGACATCGGCTGGACGGTCCAGAAGGAGTACCACTGCTGCACGAAGCGGGCCTTCTCGAGCTGCGATGGGAACTCGGCATACAGGACTGGCTCGGGCGGGGCGACCTCCTGGCGCACGGGGCCGACGGAGTTGGCCGGCGAGAGGTCCCTGGTGTTGGCCACTCCATCTTCGGCCGCCAGGACCGCGTAGTAGAAGGCGCCAGCCTTGTCCACCGTGTGCACGCAGATGCCCGTGCCCGGGGGGATCGGCTTGCCCGGCCCTGGCCCGAGCGAAGTCGAGGGCTCCACAGCCACGCGGACGACCGTGACCTTATCCGCCTCGCCCATCCCCTCGCCCCTCCTGCCGGCGTGGATGTTCGTCAGGCCGGTGGGGGTCTTGATGGGAAGGCCCAGCCGGGTGTTGATTGCCGAGCCAGGCAGCACCTCGGCCAGGAGGCGGGCCTGGCCCACGTTGGCGGCGGTGATCGCCCGGTCGTGGCAGTACACCTGGTAGGTCATCCGCCGCCCGGGGTGGTCGGGCACGGGACCGTAGTAGTCGCCCCGGAACTTCTCCAGCAGATCCTTCCAAGTCAGGCTCTCCTGCCCGCCGTCGGGCGGATCAATCTCCTGAAAGGTGATGAACACCTGCCCGGCGCGGTAGAGGGCCTTGACCTGCGAGGTCTGGGGCGGCAGCTTGTCCGTCCCCCTGCCTTCGTAGGCGATTTCCAGGAACGTCGCCGGCGCGTCGAACGCCCTCCGCGTGCGCATGAGCAACAGGCCCTGCCGGGTGCGAGCCTGGACCCATGCGCGGACCGCCTCGGTGGCATCGAGCCACTGGAGCCAGGGCGGAGCCGGCTCGAGGCGCTGGCCGGCCGGGCGGAGCGTGCCGTCGGCCTTGACGGCCGGCACGATGTCGAAGCCTTTCTCCTTCCAGTTGAGGCCGAAGAAGAACAGCCTGGCCCGGTAGACCTGGGTTCTTGCCGGGAGGGCCGACAGGTCAATCGCCATCAAGTCGCCCTGGTCCGAAGGCTGAAAGGAAAGCGTGTCCGGGTGCTGCACCGGCCCTTTGAGGCCCCAGCGAGCCGTCACCATCTCCGCCTCCGCGGCGCCGCCGGCCAGGAGGACCACCAGAATGAGTGAGCTGATTCGTCTCATGGTCGCTGCCCTTTGCCTGCGTCATCATGCACGATCGTCACGAACGGGTCAAGTGCCCCCGATGCCCGGCCAACCCCGACCTTCCCCCATAGGGGAATCTCTTTGAGAGGAGGGACAACCGCGGATTACACGGATGGGCATGGATGGGCACGGATCGGATAGAAGCGATGCAGGGATTTGCACGGGCCGCTCTTGAAAGGCCGGCGGCCATGTGCTATGCTCCCGTTCCAGGCTAGGCCTCTGGACGGGGCTTCCCGCGGGAGCTTTTCATGCGACAGGCCATCGCGGACCTCGAGCGGCTGATAGGCGGCCACGCTCGGAAGATGGCCGGTGCCATGCTCGCCGCGGCGCAAGCTGCCGGCTCCGAAGAGGACATCCGCCACGAGTGCAACAAGCTGATTGACGAGTTCATCTCCCTCGCCGGCCTCCAGGTGAAGGGCCGCCACGAGTACACCATCGGCGGCGGGCGCGTGGACTCCACTTACCAGGGCGTTCTCCTGGAATACAAGCACCCGAAAGGCCCGCAGAGGATCACCAAGGACCCTGGCTCGCCGGGCGCAAAGCACGTGGCCGCGCAGATCAAGCAGCGGATGGAGGACTTCGAGCGGGTCGAGGGCTATCGCCCCGAGCGCCTGCTCGGTGTGGGCTGCGACGGCGAGGCCATCGTCTTCGTGCGCTACCGCAGCGGCAAGTGGGAGGTCGAGGACCCGAAGCCCGTCACCCGCCACACGGTCGAGCGCCTCCTCCGCGCCCTCATCTCCCTCGGCGCGCAGGGCCACTCGTTCACCCCCGAACGCCTGGCCGAGGATTTCGGTGCCGACAGCTCTGTGCCGGCGGTCGCCATCGCGGCGCTCTACCGGGCCATCACCCAGACCCGCAGCCGCAAGGCCAGGATGTTCTTCAATCAGTGGAAGCTCCTCTTCGGCGAGGTGTGCGGCTACGACATCGAGGGCAAGAACCCCAAAATCGCCAAGCTCGCCGCACACTATCATCTCACTGGCGGCGAACCAGCGCCATTGCTTTTTGCCGTCCACACGTACTATGCCGTGCTGATGAAGTTCCTCGCAGCAGAGATCGCCTCGACCTTTTCCCCGCTGGGGACCTCCGTGCTCAA
>VGYV01000799.1 GCA_016872855.1 Planctomycetota bacterium | reverse complement strand
GGCCATCCGGAGGGGCACGGGGTCGCGCTCGCGGTTGTCCCAGAGCTTCCGGTCAATCCGCGAGCGCCCGGGCATGGGGCTGTCCACGCCGCAGGTGACGTGGGGGGCGAAGATGACCTCGGCGCCCAGCATCGTGGTGATGCGCGGGTTCTCGACCAGGTTGTTGTCGTAGCAGATGAGGATGCCGCATCGGATGCCGCAGAGGTCGAACACCACGTAGCCGCCGCCCGGCGTCAGGTGCGGGCTGATGAAGGGGTGGAGCTTGCGGAACTTGGTGACGAAGCCCTCGGGGGCCACGGCCACGTAGCAGTTGTGCAGCTTCCCCCCGTCCTTCTCGAGGAGGCCGGCGAGGAGGGGGACGCCGAGGGACTTGCTGAGGGCGATGAGGCGCTGGGTGCTCGGCCCGTCGGGCACTTCTTCGGCCAGGGCGTCGAGTTGCTCGCGGCTGAGGTCCTGGAGGAAGGTGTAGCCGCAGATGCAGCACTCGTGGAAGCTCACGATCTCGGCCTTCTCGGCCACGGCGCGGCGGGCCAGGGCCTCGATGCGGCTGAAATTGTAGTCCTTATCGGCGTCCCTGGCCTCGAACTGAGCGGCGGCGATGCGTATGTCGCGCATGGTGTTCCCCTGTGACGGTGTTTCGCTCGCGGTCACTCCCTCACGCCCCGCACCTTCACGTCCACGGCCCGGGTGCCCTCGAGTGCTCCCACTCGCCCTGAATGTCGTAGAAGCGGGTGGCGGTCTTCGGCAGGTTGGTGGGCAGCTTCGCCCGGCGCGGCTCCTCGGGGGCGGAGAGGGCGGCGACAGCAGCAAGCGCCAGGGGCATCAGGCTTCTTCGCATGGCCCCATTATCCCGGCTGCTCGGCGGCAGTGCAACTTGATTCCCGCCTGCCTTGCGGCTACGCTTGACGCGAGCTGCACGAAAGGAGTGCGCGCATGAAGGGTGCGTTGCTCGTCGCCATTGTCTTCGCGCTGGCGGGCCGCGCAGCCGCCGCGGAGGAGTCCGTGGACAAGTTCGGCGGCTGGCTGAGCGTGAAGGGCAAGCCAGGCGACGCCTTCCACCTCGAGAAGCTCGGCACCCGCTGGTGGCTCGTGACGCCCGAGGGGCATGGCATCTTCATCCGGGCCGTGAGCAAGACCGACACGGCCGACTACGGCGGGAGCGGCGGGTTCCTCGCCTACGACGGCGTGTTTGTGGAAGCAGGCGGGGCGCTCTCGCCGAATCTGGCCGCCGCCGCCGAGAATCCACTCTCACGCGATGTCGTGCACCCCGCGAGCGGCAACACGCTCAAGGCGGCGGGCGACGCGCTCTATCTCGGCTCGTCACGCTTCAGGCCCAACTACACCTACTTCTGGCTCGACACGTTGGGGAAGGGCGGGCGCCTCGAATGGCTCTACTCGACGAAGGGCGGCTGGAAGCCGCTCAATGGCACCGGCCGCCCGCACAAGGTCCAGGCCCCTTCCGGTGGGGGCGGCTATGACCTCGACGCGGGCAACTACATGGCGCCCGACGAGAACGGCTTCGGGAAGTGGGAGTGCCCAACGGCGAATCGGATCACCTGGTGGGACATGGCTGAAGGCTTCCCCGCCGACTTCGAGGCCGTGAAGCTGCCGGGCGACGCGGTGGCGCGCTGGTACGTCAAGGCCGTCGTGCGCCAGGCTTTCGCCATTGCCCCCGTGCTCAACCAGGCGTATGACCGCCCGGACCTCGTGGAGGTTATCGCACGGAAGTGCGGGCCGGGCGACTTCCTCGGCAACTGGGCGAAGGCGACGACCGAGCGCCTCCGCTCCTGGGGCTTCAATGCCGCCGGGCAATACTCCTATCAATACGTGGCGAAGGCTCCCGCCCTCGCCGACCGGCTGCCCGTGGAGCCAACCTGGGCGCTCGGCGGCTGGGTGACACGCCCCGACCGCCCCTATCGCGCCAAAAACGTCTACGCCGGCGCCGTCTTCCCACCCGGCAGCAAGAGCCTTCTCTACCAGGGCCTCCAGCCCGACGTCTTCGACCCTGCCTTCGAGAAGGGCTACCTCGAGATGGTGCGCAAGCAGGCCGACGCGACGGGGCCGTGGTGCTGGGCGCTCATCCCCGAAGAGGCCGACTACCTCTTCGGCCTCAACAGCCTCACCCACGACCACATGGGCTACGTCGTCCTCTCCCAGAATCCCTGTCATCCCAAGGCCGCGCGCGACGGCAAGGAGATCGTCTACGAGGAGCCACGGCTCCACGCCAAGTACGCCCTGCGCGACTTCCTCCGCGAACGCTACGCGGGCGACATAGCGAAGCTCAACGCCTCCTGGGGAACTGCCTATACCACCTGGGACACCTCGTCGGGCGACCTCCTCAAGGGCACCAACGCCTGGGGCTCGGGCACGGGCCTCCTCGACGAGAACGGCAAGGGCGTCCTCGCTCCGGGCACCCGTTCCGTGGGCTTCGACAAGTCATTCACCAATCCCGCTGTGCGCAAGGACCTCGACGACTTCGTCGCCCACTTCGCCGCCCGTTACGGCAGCATCCTCGCCAAGGCATTTGCCCAGGCGCCCCACCCGGTGCTCCTGCTGCCGCTCTACAACGGGCCGGACTTCGTCTACAAGGCCATTGCGCCGCACGTGGACGGCTTCTGGGTGAGCGTGCCCGCGGCGAAGGACGCGCTGCGCATCTACAACGCGGGCGGCAAGCCGCTCGTGGTCGCCGACTACCTGACGGCGGACCCCGATTCGCCATGCTACTTCAAGGCCGAGATTGCCTCGCTCCGCCACGATGCCGCCCGGGGCAGCACCTTCATCACGTGCCCCAAGCTCCGCTACGTCTTCCGCCTGGCGCAGACCATCGCCTTCCCCGACTGCCCCGCCCTGGCCGAGAACTACAAGCGCCTCGGAAAGCCCTATCCCTATCCAAGAGTCAAGTCGGCCCGATGGGACACCGTGGAGGTCCCCGGCGACTACACGGCCTTCCTCAAGCCGGGCATGCACGTCGAGATGTGGAAGCACGGCAACTACCCCTACCCGCGCCCGACCCAGGCCGACCGCGCGCGGGACATGATCCGCCACTACGAGTCGCTCCTCGCGCTCCGCGGCGACGACGGCGTCCGCTTCGTCGTTGGCGTCGAGCACTGGTGCCTCTACGACCCCGCTCCGAGCAACTGGTGCGACAACCAGAACTTCGGCCTCGCGACGTTCCACGACAACGCCTACGACGGCGTCGAGGCCCGTCGGCCGGCGGGCACCGACCCCCGCGGCCGCCCCATCGGCGGCGAGGACGCCGACTATGGCAACCTCCTCGGCCCTCTCGGCTCCTTCCTCCGCGGCATCCGACCTGGCAGCCTAGAGTAGACCCGCGAGGGGAAAAGGGGGAAAAGGGGACATTCTACTTTATTGGTCACCTTGCCGCGGTGATGACGTAAGCGACTGCGACGTCTAACCCGCATTTCTCACCAACTACGAAGTCCCGAAGGGACGTAAGGCTATAGCCGGCGGCGTAAGCCGCCGGATCGCAGGCGAGAGCCCCCCAGCCCCGACGGGGCGGCACGACAGACCGCGGGTGCCGCCCCGACGG
>VGYV01000798.1 GCA_016872855.1 Planctomycetota bacterium | reverse complement strand
ACACGTACGGAAGGGAGGGGGGTTGTAGCCAGCTCCTCCGACCCCTCTCCCTTGAGGGAGAGGGTGGGGTGAGGGTGAAAGCCGGGGAACCTGGGCACCGTTGCCGGAACCGGGGGCCATGCCCCCTGCCCTACCCGCGGTTGAAAAGGCTGAGGCTTTCAGGCATGCTAGGGCGGCTTTCGGCAGGCCCTACACCCGCACAAGGAGAGCAGCATGAAGATCGGATTCATCGCTAACAACGACCTCGGCGGAGTCCAGGAGGACGCCCGCTTCGCAGCCGAGCACGGCTTCGAGGGGCTGGAGTTCAACTACTGGGGCGACTTCAAGGACCTGACGTTCGACACGGTGAGCAAGATGCGCGCCATCCTGGTCGAGCACGGCGCCAAGGCGTCGGCCCTCGGCCTCTGGGGCTGGAACCACACGTCGCGCGACGCCGCCGAACGCAAGACGAGTCTGGAGATGCTCGACCGCGCCATCCGCTTCGCCCAGCACCTCGAGGCCAGCATCCTCATCACCGGCGGCGGCCACATCAAGGACGCCTCGCCCGAGGAGAACGCCGCCGAGTTCGCCAAGGTCTTCCCGCCATACGTCGAGAAGGCCCGCGTCGCCGGCCTCAAGATCGCCCTCTACCCCGTCCACGGCAACAGCTTCTTCACCACCATCAGCGACTACGAGCGGGTGTGGAAGCTCGTGCCCGACGTGGGCATCAAGCTCGACCCCGCCAACATCAAGCACCACGGCGACGAGTATCTGCCGATCCTGCGCGACTACGGCCACCGCATCGCCCACATGCACATCAAAGAGCACCTGTACATGGACGGCAAACTCGTCTCCCAGCCTGCGGCGGGGATGGGCGACATCGAGTGGGGCAAGGTCTTCGCCTTCCTCCACGAGCACCACTACGCGGGCTACCTCTCCATCGAGCCGCACGGCTCGATGTGGAGCCGTCCCCCGCTTCGTCGCAAGATGCTGCTGCTCACCCAGCGCTACATCCGCCAGTTCATCGCCTGAGTTGGGCGCCTTCCCGAGCCGCGCCGGAGCAACTTGCGCCCCTGTGTGTGTGCCAATATAGGTGCCCGGAGCGCCCCGGTCTGCCCCCTGGCGCGCAGGCAGACTCTGCCCTCAAGTGTCGTCACATCAATATCTTATGCATCGCGTCCCGAGCGGGCCTCTCCTCTCGGCTGCCATTTTGGCAGGCAACTTGCGCTCCCAAAGGCTCTCCTGAGCTTTGCCCACAACCTCGCCAGTCGCGCTCCTCTGTTCGCTTCGCGGGAACCTAAAGCGGCGACTTCGTCACCGCACTCCATAATCCGCCCCCTTGTGACGCGGGAGGATTATGGAGTGCGGCATCGCAGATGCCGCTTTGCCTCCCCGCGAAGCGGGCCCGTGGCCAAGACTCGTCCGCAGTACGGCCCGACGCGAAATGTGGGCAAAGACCAGAAGGCTCTCCGGGGGCGCAAGTTGCCCCCACGTGAGTTCCAATTTGTGCCTTGTTCCACAAGCCCCCGCCGCCACGCCCTCCCGCAGGGCCCGGGCCGAGCAAAGCGAGGGCTTCCAATCCCTGCGGGAGGGTACACGCTCAGGTCCCGGCCTGCCCTCCCGAAGGTATTGGGTACGTGGTTGGCGAGAGGAGACTCTCCTCCCTCCCCCTTGGGGGGAGGGGAGGGGTGAGGGTGCCTCCCAGGGAGTTCGCGGGAAGTGAAGCACCCTCACCCCACCCCTCTCCCCGAGGGAGAGGGAGCGAGGTTCTTCCCTGACCAAACACGTACGGGATTAGCACTACAAGGCTAGATCGCCGGACGGCATGATGCTAAGGCATTGCTGCAACACGACTTGCCAAGACTGGCCGCCCCTCTGTCATGCCGAGGCTCGGCGAGGCATCTCGCCGGAATCGCCAGAGGCCCCTATCGGGCGAGATTCCTCGCTTCGCTCGGAATGACCAAGCTGGTTGCCACCCCTGGTGGGCCCGGCGATCTAGCGTTGTAGTGCTAGAGCCTTCGGGAACGGCGAGGGCTTGTTACAGACTGCTTACAGCATGTGCCGATCCGCCGCCGTATAATTCAGGTGTGGGGCTGATCTCGCACACCTGCGGCGGAAAGGAGATGGCGATGCGGTGGCACGACGCAGCAGTGGTGGCGGCAACGGCGGCGGCGACGGCGCTCGTGGTCCTCGCGGTCGCCTGGACGGGGCTGGCCGTGGCGACCGAGGGCCAGCCGCCTGAGGTCCAGTGGCCCGTGCTCCGCGTGGAGGGCGTCGAGATCACGCTCGAGGCCGACCAGGCGGCCTACAAGGCGGGCGATTCGCCCGTTGTGAAGCTCGTCGCGGCCAATCCCGGCCAGAGCCCCGTCTCGCTCGAGGCGACGCTGCGGATGATGGCTCAGCCGAAAGGGAACGACTTCTCCCGCAGGCTGCCCATGCCCACGAAGTCGTGGGAACACAAGTGCACGATCTCGCTCGGAGCGGGCGAGAAGAAGACGCTCTCGCTCCCCACCGAGGCCAAGGTGGCAGGGGGCTCGACGCTGTTCGTCTCCCTCCAGGTCGGCAAGGCGAGCGTGAACACGCGGCCCCTCGTGGTCGCGGGGCCAGCGGGCCGCGGCGGCGAGCTGGCGAACACGCTCCAGTTGCTCACCAACGGGGCAAACGCGAAGGCGAAGCAGTGATGGACCGGCGGAAGGCCCTCGGCGTGCTCCTCGGCCTCGCCGTGGGAGCGGCGGGTCTGTCGCTCCGCGACCACGCCCAGTCGGCGCGAATGGCCCGGAACACCGGGCCGCTCCTGCCCGACTGCGAGGGCGCTCTCCGCGAGTTGGTGATCCACTACGTGCCCGCCGCCGCGCCCATCGTCGAGCGGGCCTATCGCGACTTCCTCGGCCAGCTTCCCGCCGACGTGACGGTCCACGTCGTCTGCCCCGACCAGGCGGCGTTCGACCACCTTGTCCGCCGCGTGGGCCATGTCGCCTGCACCCTCTCGCCCGTGACCGTCGGCCACGCGATGACCTGCTGGTCGCGCGACCGCTGGCTCGCCCTGGCCAGTGGGGACAGGATCACGCTCCTTTCGCCGCGGGCCGAGGAGGGCGCCGAGCTGTGGCCCGCGCGCGAGGGCGATAGCGGCGTGGGCGAGGACCTCGCTCGCATCCTGGGCCGCCGCGTCGCCGCCGAACGGAGTCCGCTGCACTTCGACGGCGGCGACTTCGTGGCCGATGCCGAGACCGCCTTCGTCGCCCCTGCCGTCCTCGCCCGCAACCTCCAGCGCACCGTGCAGACGGTCGAGGAGCTTCAGGCGACGCTGGCCGACGTGCTCCGCCGCCGCATCGTCCTCCTCCGCGATGCGCCCGACCACCACGCCGGGATGTTCATGATGGCGGTCGGCGGCCGCACCGTCCTCGTCGGCGACCCGTCACTCGCTCGGGGGCTGGTGGACTGCGGAGAGGCCGATGAGGGGACGCAACGCCAGTTCGACTCCGTCGCCGTGGCGTGCTCCGCCGCGGGCTATCGGGTCGTCCGCATCCCCATCGTGCCCGGCCGCGACGGCCGGACCTACCTCACCTACGTCAACGTCAT
>VGYV01000797.1 GCA_016872855.1 Planctomycetota bacterium | reverse complement strand
GGCGGGGGCGTGCCGTTGCGGGTGGGTGGGCCGACGACTACGGTGGATTGGGATGCCTTGGCCACGAGGTCGCTCAAGCTGAGGGTGGAGTCGACAGGGACCTCGAACTGGCAGACCGCGCCGTGGATCGCGGTGTCGCTGACCGCGCCGCCAGGCAAGACGTGGGTCGAGACGGGCACCCAGTACCTCTACTCTTACCAGAATCAGTATGACCCGGGGCCGCCGGTGGTGCCAGGAGTCCCTCCGCCGACCCCCCCGTACCCGGCCTGGCGCGGCGCGAGCGCCTCCTGGGGCACCCCGGGCTACACGCCCAGCGACCTGGAGGTCTGGGACGTCCCCACCCCCACCCCCCCCGTGGGAGCGGGGTTTGCCCAGGGGACGCAGCCCATCTGGGGTTATGTGGGCATCACGGCGTTCAACCCTGTGTTCCTGGATGTGGCCGGCACGCTTCAGGACGGCACGTGGGCCGTTGCCGGCACGCCCCTGCCCAGCCTGCCCGGCGGCACTCCCGCCGGGGTTACGGCCATGGTCATCCGCTCGAATGCCGCGATCGGGAGCCTCGACCAGGCTGGCAGCGCCATGTGGCTCAGACCGGGCGACACGGAATACAGCATGGGCGTGAAGCAGACCCTGCCGGTCACGCAGATTGACGGGGCCAACGCAGGCTACGACATGATTCTCAGAGATGGCGCCGGGAACCCGATAGGGCAGGTCCCCGTCCTCGCCGGCACACAGCAGGGCCAGACGGGTCAGGCCGAGAACTACGCCGCCAGGATGGAGGGCTACATCTACATCCCGTCCCCCGGCGACTACAGCTTCGCCGTCGGCAGCAACGATGGCAGCCGGTTCAAGATCGGCAACACCGTGGTCTATAGCAACACAGGCACGGTCACCGGCACCGTCCAGAGCACCCAGTTCGCCGTCCCCGTCAGTATCCCCCAGGCCGGCTACTGGCCGTACAGCGTGGACTACTTCCAGAACGGCGCCGAGGGCGACAACGTGGGAGTCGTCGTCAGCGCCAAGCCGGGCAACTTCGCCACGTGGGACAGCTCGTTCACCCGCCTGGGCGACACCGGCGGCCTCCAGACCTGGACGCGCGACGAGGGCTTCACCCCGATCGGTTCGACCTACTACCAGGGCCTGATCGGCCGCTACTTCCAGACCGCCAACATGACGACCCCGCTAGGGATGCGCCTCGACCTCCAGCCCAATCCGAACATCCTCGGCGGGCTGACCACCAACATCAATAGCCGCTTCGAGTTCCCCAGCCTCGCCGACCCCGCGAGCTTTGCCAATGGGCCGTGGGGCCAACTTTTCAACGACTTCACCGTGCAGTGGACCGGCTACATCAACATCCCCACCACCCAGAACTACAGCTTCATAATGGACACCGACGACGTGTCGTGGATTTGGATTGACACCAACAACGATGGGACTCTGGAGGCGGCGCCGGGGAATGGCGCCTGGACGGTCACCTGGACCAACGTGGCCCTGACGGCTGGCCTCCACAAGGTGATGTTCCAGGCCCGCGAGTACGGCGGCGGCGACTGGTCGAACCTCCGGTGGTCGCCCGGGGGTGGCGCCAATTGGCAGTTCATCCCTGAAACACAGTTCAGCACCCCCCTCGGCGGCCCGCTCGGCCCGCTCAACGCCGGGCCCCCCATCTTCGCGGACCCGGACGGCACGCTCATGGGCGAAACCGGCGACGGCCTCCGCGTCCAGCAGGCCCCCATCGCCGGCGTGACCAACGTGAGCGCCGTGCAGAACTTCTTCAAGGACAAGGTCATCCACAACGACCCCACCAAGAACAAGTTCGTCTTCACCGGAAGCTCGCAGGATGTCCGACGGTACATGGACATGGTGGACCCCGATAACCCCGCGCCGGGAGCGAACGGGAACTTCGGGGTGAACCAGGCGTTCCCGAACAACGTCGGGGGCACCGACGACAATAACTTCGGCACCCGCATCAATGCGCTCTTCTATGCCCCGTCCGCGGGCGACTACAGCTTCACCGTGAGCAGCGACGACAGCTTCTGGCTCCGCGTGGGCACCCAGATCCTCGGCAGCTTCGCGACGAACCGCGACATGCCCACGGGCACGGCGAACCAGATGTACGTCAACCTCCCGGTCGCGGGCCTCTATCCCCTCGAGTTCTACTCCCACTCGGCCACCGGCGCCGCTGGCATCGAAGTCGCCCACCGCGGCGAGACCTCGCTCCTCGTCACCTCCCGCGACCCCAGCGGCCAGGGCGCCAGCGTGGACTGGGGTCTCTGGCATGAGGGCCAGGAGGACCAGCGCCCGGTCGGCTTCTCCGTCATCCCCCGCGCCCAGCTCAAGGCCCAGAGCGTCGCCCTCCTGGCCCAGGCCTTCGGCGAGGTCCCCGCGCTCGCGCTCGCCGGCGTCCCCCTCTCCGAAGGCAAGGTCGGAGTCGTCAATCCCGAGCGCTGGAAGCTCGAACAACTCCTGGGCCAGAGCGTCACCCTGCGCACCCCCGACCCCGCCAACCCGGGCCAGTACATCACCGGCCTGCGAGGACGGTGGTACGAAACTACCAACACCGGTTGGCCGCCCCCGGAACCACCGGTCTGGGATTCTGACACGACCGGCACCTACTACAATGAGGTCGCCCGCGCCAACTCCGTCTACCCCGGCCCGGGCCCCACCATCGGCACTCCCGACGGCGATAACTTCTCGGTGAAGTACACCGGCCAGATCCACATCCCGACGACCGGGACCTACATCTTCGGCGAATCGGTGGACGACCGTTCCTGGATCTTCATTGATGGCACCCAGATCCTCAGCAACGGCTCGTGGAACAACAACACGATGGCCACCGTGAACCTCACCGCGGGCTGGCACAACATTGAGATGGGCACAAACGAAGGGGGCGGCGGCGACTTCGCCTACTTCTTCTGGGACAAGGGGACGGGCACCCTGCCCTTGCCCGCGTACTGGGTAGGCTCAGGTGCGCCTAGTGCCGCAGAAATCGCCGCGATGGACGGGTACCTCCTCAAGGCTGATTGGCTCCAGGAGGAGTTGCTCCTCCTGGCGGAGGGCACGGACTCCATCGGCGACCTGCTCAACATGGAAACGCTCATGACGTACCCGATGGACTGGCATCAGGAGTACACGCTCCGCCTGACGACCGAGATCGCGGGGCTGACGGCGATCTACCAGGACACGTTCAAGTTCCTGCCCGAGCCGACCACGCTGGTGGTGCTGGCTGGGGGCCTCCTGGCCGTGGCCCGTCGGCGCCGCAACCGCCGCAAGTAGCGTCTCTTGCGCAACGAAGACTGCCTGAAGGCAGGACTCCAAACGGGCTTCTCCCCTGTTTGGAGTCCTGGCTTTAGCCAGTCTTTTCTGTTTGGAGTCCTGGCTTTAGCCAGTCTTTCCCGTTCGGAGTCCTGGCTTTAGCCAGTCTTTCCCGTTCGGAGTCCTGGCTTTAGCCAGTCTTTCCCGTTCGGAGTCCTGGCTTTAGCCAGTCTTTCCCGTTCGGAGTCCTGGCTTCAGCCAGTCTTTCCCGTTCGGAGTCCTGGCTTTAGCCAGTCTTTCCCGTTCGG
>VGYV01000796.1 GCA_016872855.1 Planctomycetota bacterium | reverse complement strand
GGCCTGCCAGGCGGCCGCCGCCTCGATTCGCCAGGGCCAGTGGGGCGACCAGGTGGCCGCGCGCTTCGCCGAGCTCGGCGAAGAGGCGCAGAAGCAGTACCTCACGCTGGCAAGCCGCGGCCGCACGGCCCTGGAGACGGGCAAGCTCGACGAGGGGCTGGCCCTCTACGCCGCCATCGCCGACATAGGCATCCCCTGGATCACCCGCGCCGCCGAGCCCCTGGCCACCGCGGCAGCGGCCTACGTGGAGGCCGAGCGCGCCCGCCTCAAGGAGGCCGCCGACCGCAAAGCGGCCCTCGAACGCCGACGCGCCCTCGGCTCGCTGGCTAGGCACTTCGCCAGCGTGGACGAGGAGATCAAGAAGGGCGACTACGCCAAGGCCCTCGACGTCTGCAAAGCCGTGCCTGAGGCCGAGCGCCACGGGGACCGAGCGATTGCCCTCGCCAAGCTCCAGCGGCGCCTCGAAGTCCTCGCTGAAGTCTGGGAAGCGATCCTCAAGGGGCCACCCGCCGCAATCGGCAAGTCGTTTTCACTGCACGGCCGGGAGTGGACCGTCGAGGGCTTCGCCGGCTCGGGCCTCAATGCGCGCATCATCCTGCGGCGCCAAGGCGACGCGGCCGGGCAGCCCCCGGTGCCCCAGCAGGTGTGGAGGCTGCCAGGCCCGCAACTGGCCCGGCTTGCAGAGTGGGCACTCGAGCGCGACAAGGAAGCCGCGGCCGCCCTGAAGCTGGGCGCCCTGTGCGTCACCGTGGGGGACGCTGCACGGGGTAAGGAGAAGCTCCTTGAGGCGCAGAAGGCCGGGGAGGACGTCGCCCCCTGGCTCGACGAGATCGAGGCGGATGCGGTGGTTACCGCGGCGTTGACCGCCTACGACAAGCGGCAATGGGCGGAGGCGCGCAAGCTGCTCGAAAGCGCGCTCGATCGCTACGGCGCCACTTCGGCCGCCATCCTCGGAAGCCGAAAGCTCACCAACGCGCTCGCGGACTGCTCGCTCAAGCTGGGCGAGCAGCCGACGCCTCGCTCCGAGCCGGCCGAGCTGCCCGAACGCCTCTCGTCACGCGTCCTTCTGCCCGAGACTCGCCTCGGCATCGTGCCGCCGGCGAACCCGCTCGACGCCCACTTCGCCGCGCCCCTGTGCCGCAGCGGCCCGCAGCCGCTTGGCCTCGACACGTGGAGCAACTACACCCTCACGCTCCGCTGGACGCCCCAGGGCCGCTCGGGCGTCCTCCTCGGCGCACGCCTCGCCGAGCCGCAGCCGGGCGTCTTCCACTGCTACTACGTCGCCATCGCGGACGGCCAGGCCACGCTCGGCCTGCGCGGCCCGAAGGGCGACAAGGCCCTCGCCGCCAAGCCCTACCCCGCCAGCGCCGCCCCCCCAGCCCCACACCAGCTCACCTTCATCCTCGTCGGGCCGAACCTGTCAGCAGAGCTGGGGGATGGCACCACCCTGGCTGCCACGGACTCCACGCTGGCCTCGGGCCGCGCGCTCCTGGCCGCGCCCGACGGCACCATACTCGTCCACGAGCTCCTCGCCGCCTGGCAGCCGGCCAAGCGCCCCGCGCCCAAGGGAAAGTGACCCGCCTGCATGCCCTTCGACTTCACCGCCCACATGCGCGAATTGATGATTGACGTCGCGGCGACCTGCGACGAGCTGCGCCACGTGGACATGACCCGCGTCGCCGTCGCCTTCTCCCAGGCACGCTACTCCAGCCTCGGCGGCGTCCAGGCCACCATCCGCCCACTCCGCTTCCCCCACGGCGGCCGCGTCCTCGAACGCGCCAACGCCGCCTGGGAGATGCCCCACGTCGTCATCGGCGGCGTCGAAATCCTCTACGTCGTCGAATACCGCCTCCCCCGCTTCCTCCTCGTCCCCTTCGACGAAAAGCTCGGCACCGTCGTCCACGAAATGTACCACATCAGCCCCAAGTTCGACGGCACGCTCCGCCGCTTCGCAGGCGGCAAGCCCCACCACACAGGCAGCCGTGACCGCTACAACGCCGTGATGGCCGACATCGCCCGCCGCTACCTCGCCCGTACCCAGCGCCCCGAGCTCCACGCCTTCCTACGCCAGACCATGCAGGAGCTCACCTCCGCCCACGGCGGCATCGTCGGCCTCCGCTTCCGCCGTCTCCGCCCCCGCCGCATCCGCTGACCGTCCCCCTCCCGAAGCGCCTGGGCCGAGCGAAGCGAGGGCTTCCAATACGTTCGGGAGGTCCCTCTGGGGCCTCTCGCGGCAGCCCCCGCCCCCGAAAGCGCTCCCGGCGGTAGGCCTTCACTTGCCCGTCTGTATCCCCTTGTTGGGCTCCCCATCGTGTGGCTGTGGCACAGTTGCCCTCCATAGCCGCGCATGGCCGTAGAACGGCTCGTCTGCCAGACGGTCGAAGACCACCTCGTTGCGGCTCAGCCAGCGCAGGCAGTATATCGTGTCGGGGTTCTCCCCCGTGACAGCCCTCGGTTTGCCGGCCGGGACGACAGGCACCGCCCACACACGAGCGTCGCCCCAGAAGGTAAGGTCAGGACGAACTCGCATCGGTCTCTCTGCGAATGTGACATAGGCTACCTGCTTGCCGTCCGGCGATGGGGTAGCCAGGCCTGCGTGCGCGTCAAGACGGCAGAGCGTTCTCTTCTGCTTCCCGTCTGGGGAAGCGACCACAATGCAACCCTCCGAAACGAACGCAAGGCCGGAACTGTCGCCGAACCACGGGTTCCAGGATGGCTTGATGTAGTCCCACCTGTGCCGCCCGGCCGGCCCCAGCCGGTTTGAACGAATGCCACCTTGCTTCCGTCGGGGCTGGGTATTGGATTGTAGGCGTTCTGCTTCGGAAGGAACGCTGTCTCCTCTGAGCTGACGAATGCCGCTCGGCCCGCAATCGCCAGCACGAACACTCCCCGCAGCACACGTCGGGACACTGCCTTCCGGGGCACTATGCCCATCTCGTTGGCCCTCTTGCGCGGTTGCTTGCTCTCCGTCTCCGTGGCGGGTCCTTTCCACTCCTCCCCGGCCCTCGGCCCGCCTAATCGTGTGGCGGCTTGTACCGACGCCCCGTGTCCTCCGGCAGCTTGCTGAGGAGCCTGAGCGCCTCCCGCACATCCTGCGCCAGATCGCTTCGGCCCTTCTCGCCAGTGGCCTCGAGCATCTCCAGCAGGAACTTGATGGCCGCTTCCGTTGGGTACTTCGCCAAGGTCCTCACAGCCCAACCCTGGAGAGGGATCGGGTTGTCTCCGTCTCTGGCGGCGTTCATCAGAATCGCAGCCCTTTGCTCATCTGTGCCGCACTTGCCCGCCTCGGAATCTCGCCTACCGACCAACCTAATCATAGGCCGCCAATGCGGCGGCGTCAAGCTCCGCCACCGGAAGGAGTATGGCCCCCCAATCCTGGCGCCCCGCATTGGTCTGTAGCTCCGAAGGACCGTACTACGGCAGCCCAGGGCAACGGCCTGATCTTTGCCCACATCTCGGGCTCCGCAGCCCGCCCGCGGCGGGCGGCAGGAGGTAGCCCACGGCGTAAGCCGTGGGTCCGGGCGGATACAAGGTCCAGCCCCCGCAGGGGGCGGCAGAATGCCCTGG
>VGYV01000795.1 GCA_016872855.1 Planctomycetota bacterium | reverse complement strand
CGGCGCCATCATCACCGAGGTCGCAAACGTCCACACCGGCAGCGCCGTGCGCCACTCCGACCCGAAGATGAATGACCACTTCCTGGGGAAGTGACCGCCCGCGGCGAGAGGAGTCGCTCGTGCGCTTGGGGACCACGCTGGCCCGCAGCCTACTCCTCGCGGCCGTCGCGGCACTGTGCGGCTGCGGCACCGGTCCCGCCCCGGCCCCGGCAGGCGGGAATGGGCTGGCTGAACTCAGGAGAGCCATCGCCCACGCCGCCGGCGAACCCGGCCACTCCGTGCGGTTCATCCTCCCTGCGCTGGCCGAGGCCCCCAAGCCCACGGTCCAACCCACGGTCGGGCTGCCCGCCCACAAGCTCGTCATCCGCCCAGCGGAGACGAAGGAGTGGGGGGCCAGCCTGGCCGACGTCCGCGCGGTCCTCGTCTCCGCCGCCGGCGAGTTGTGGCGCTACTTCCCCGAGCGCGAGATGCCGCCTATCCTGGTCGAGCCTAAGGGCGGCCCCATCACGCTCTTCCAGCGCGGGCCGAAGGGCGAGTACACGGTCCGCCTCGACACCGGCAAGCTCTTCTGGTGCCAGTACGCCTACCAGTTCGCCCACGAGTTCTGCCACATCCTGTGCAATTTCCGCGATGGCGACAAGGCGAACAAGTGGTTCGAGGAGGCCCTGTGCGAGTTGGCCTCCATCTTCGCCATCCGCGCCATGGCAAGGAGCTGGCAGACGAATCCGCCCTACCCCAACTGGCGCGACTTCTCGAAGGCCCTCCAGAGCTATGCCGACGACCTGGTGAAGAAGGGCCAGCTCCCACAGGGCACAACGCTCCCCGACTGGCTGAAGCAGAACCTCCCCGAGATGAGCAAGGAGCCGTGTATCCGGGACAAGAATCGCGTCGTCTCCGTCGCGCTCCTGCCCCTCTTCGAGAAGGCGCCCGAGCACTGGGAGGCCGTGCTCTGCCTCAACGCGGGCGACTCCAGCGGCACGCGCAGCTTCGCCGTCTATCTGGCCGACTGGTGTGCCCAGGCCCCTCGGAAGCACAAGGGCTTCATCCGCGAAATCGCTCGCCTCCTCGCCGTCGAGCTCCCCTAGGAGAGTGGTGACGTGCAAAGAATGGCCGTTGCCTTGATCGCCTTCGCCGCCTCTGCTCTCGCGGCGGGCGAGCTCCCGGCCTGGTACGTGAAGAAGGCGACGTGGCACGAGACGGCTCGCGCGTCGCTCGAGGCCCTCGCCCGCGAGCAGCCCGCCGCGGCGAAGCGGGTGCCGCTGCCCGACCTGGGGCGCTCGCCCTTCACCGTGACGGCCTGGGTGCGCACGACGGCTGGCGGCACGATCTACGCCACGGCGCCCGCCCAAGGCAACTGGGCGCGCCAGGGCAAGAGCTTCTTCATCCGCAGCGGCAGGCTCGCCTTCGATATCGGCTGGGTCGGCTGCGTCGAGGGCCGACGCCAGGTCGCCGACGGCCAGTGGCACCACGTCGCCGTGACGAAGAACGACCAACTCCGCTTCCACGTGGACGGCCAGCCCGACGCCTCGGGCACGCTGGAGTTCCTGCCCGACCCCGCCGGCCACGTGGCCAAGCTCGGCACCACCTCGCCCAACTTCCCGCGGCCCAGCCACCTCAAGGGCGACCTCGACGACGTGCGGGTCTACGCCCGGGCGCTCGCCGACGCCGAGGTAGCGGCCGACCGCGAGAAGCCGCAGGCGGGACTCGTCGCCCGCTGGACGTTTGACGCCGACGGCTCCGACGCGACGGGCAACGGCAACGACGTCGCCATCCCGCAGGGCGTCGCACTCGTCGAGGGCAAGGCGGGCAAGGCCGTTCGCCTCGACGGCCGTGGCGGCCTGGCCCTGCCCGAGGGCGGCGCCAGCCCCGCCGACCGCCTCTGGGCGCTGCTGGAGCGCGATTTCGCCGATGCCGCCTCGCGCCAGGAGATGGCCTGGGAACGCGCCGACGGCATCTGGCAGGGCGACCTTGCGAAGCTGGCCTCGCGCTACGCCGCAGCCGTCGAGCGGCCGGTCGCCCTCGCCGCGCAGGCCAGGCAACTGGCCCAGCAAGCCGATTCCATCGCGAAGGTCCGCGAGCTGTATCTCGCCTCAAGGCGCTACGCCGATGCACTGGGCCACCTTGCTGCCTTCGACCTCGACGGCCTCCGCGCCAGCATCAGGAGTCTCTACCACGACAAGGCGGAGCGAGACGCACTGCTCGGCCGCCTCGACGCTCTCGAAGGGCAGGCCGCGAAGTGGGCCGGCAGCGATGCCCCTGCCCAGGGCCTCGTGGCCTGGAAGGAGGCAGTGGACTCCCTCCGCCGCGAGGCCCTCATCACCCGCAACCCGCTGCTCGACTTCGATGAGCTGGCCTTCGTCAAGCGCTTCAGCTACGACTCCAACCACTACTACACCGAGTACATCAACAGCTCCTGGAAGCCTGGTGGCAACCTGTGCGTGCTGAACCTCCGCACGGGCGTCGTCCGCGAGCTGTGCCCATCGCTCCAGGGCGGCGTGTTCGAGCGCTTCGATCTCTCGTTCGACGCCAAACGCATCGTCTTCGCCTGGAAGGGCGCCCACCAGGAAGGCTATCGCATCTACGAGGTGGGCGTGGACGGCTCGGGCCTCCGACAGCTCACCTTCCCGCAGGACGACGAGAAGCGGCTGGTCGAGCAGTTCCGCGCCCGCCCCCACTATCACCACGGCACCGACGACATGCACCCCTGCTACCTGGCCGAGGGCGGCATCGCCTTCATCTCCACACGCTGCCAGTTCGGCATCCTGTGCGACGCGCCCGACGACTTCACGACGACCGTGCTCTACCGCATGGACGCCGACGGCAGGAACCTGCGCAAGCTCAGCAACTCCTCGGTCAGCGAGGCATCGCCGGTCCTCATGCCCGACGGCCGCCTCCTCTACACCCGCTGGGAATACGTGGACAAGGGGGCCGTGAGCGTCAAGTGCCTCTGGGCCATGTACCCCGACGGCACGATGTCCTCCGAGGTCTACGGCAACGACATCTCGCTGCCGCCCACGCTCATCTACGGCCGCCCCATCCCCAACGCGCCCAACCACTACGTCGTCGTCGGCACGCCCCACTGCCCGCAGAACGGCGTGGGCACGGTCATTCGCCTGAACCTGAGCGGCGGCAGCATCCGCACCCGCGACCCGATGGCCTACCTGACGCCCGACGTGGACATCCGCGCCGAGGGCGGCTTCGCCTTCCGCGAGGGCGACGGCCCGTGGAGGGGCGACGGCGCCGGCCACGGCCGCCTCTTCAGAGACCCCTATCCCCTCTCGAAGTCTCTCTTCCTCGTCGCCCACAAGCCCGCCGGCCCCGCCTGGGCCGACCCGAAGGGCTACGGCCTCTATCTGCTCGATGAGACGGGCCGCGTGGCGTTGGTCTATCGCGACCCCGAGATTTCCTGCTGGCAGCCCTATCCGCTCCGGCCGCGCCAGGTGCCGCCCGTGCTCGAATCGCCCCGCGACCCCGACCTGGCGGCGAAGGGCCTCGCCCGCTGCGTCGTGGCGGACGTCTACCACGGTCTCGCCGTCGAGCGCGGCACGGTCAAGCACCTCCGCATCCT
>VGYV01000794.1 GCA_016872855.1 Planctomycetota bacterium | reverse complement strand
CCGCGCACCAGGTAGCCTCCCATGCCCGATAAGCCCACCCTCTGCCGCGTCCACTTCTCGCCCGACGACCGGGCCGCCGAGGTCGAACGCGGCGAGACCGTCCTCGCCGCGGCACAGAAGGCCGGCATCTATATCTCCAGCCTGTGCGGAGGCGACGGCATCTGCGGCAAGTGCCGCGTGATCGTCCGAAGCGGCGACATTCAGTCCAAGCCCACCACACTCCTCGACCGCGACGAGATACGCCGCAACTACGTCCTCGCCTGCCAAACGACGGTGCAGGGCGACCTCGAGATCGAGATACCGCCCGAGACGCGGCTCGAAGAGGGCCAAATCCTGGGGGACGAGGATGCCGAGCGCTTCGGCATGCTCTCACTCGTCGAGGCCGCAGGCTTCCCCCACAACCCTGTCGTCCGCAAGTACCACCTCAAGCTCGAGCCGCCCAGCCTTCAGTCGCCCCTCGCAGGCCACGAACGCCTCTACCAGGCCATCCTGGAGCACGAGCCCGACGCAAATCTCCAGACCGGCTTCGCCGTGCTGCGCGACTTCAACCGCATCCTCACCGCCACCGGCTACGAGGTCACTGCCACCATCGGCCGCCGAGGGGCCACCACCGAGGTCGTCCAGGTCGAGCCCGGCGACACCTCGGCCAGCAACCTCGGCCTAGCCATTGACATCGGCACCACGACGCTGGTGGTGCAGCTCGTGGACCTCGTGGGCGCGAGGATCGTGGACAGCGAGGCGAAGTACAACTCGCAGATGAAGCACGGCGAGGACTACATCCGCCGCATCATGTACGCCGAGCAGCACAACGCGCTCGATGCCATGCAGCGCCTCATCATCGCCGACCTCAACGAGCTGATCGAAATCCTCGTCCGCCGAAACTCCATCCGCGTCTCCGACATCACCTGCGCCGTCGTCGCAGGCAACACCGCAATGATCCACTTCTTCATCGGCCTCGACCCCACGGGCATCCGCAAGGAGCCCTACGTGCCTGTGGCCAACTCGATCCCGCCGCTTCGCGCCGCCCAGGTGGGCCTCCACATCAACCCGCGCGGCATCCTCTACACACTCCCAAGCGTCGCCGCCTACGTGGGGGCCGACATCACGGGCGGCGCCGTCGCCATCCGACTCGACGAGCAGACGGACCTCTCCCTCTTCATTGACGTGGGGACCAACGGCGAGGTCGTCCTGGGCAACAAGGACTGGATGGTCACCTGCTCGGCCTCGGCCGGCCCAGCCTTCGAGGGGGTGGGCGTCGAATACGGCATGCGCGCCGCTCGCGGCGCCATCGAGCGCGTCCGCATCACCCCAGACTTCGGAGTCCTCGTCCAAACCATCGGCAACCGCGCGCCGCGCGGCATCTGCGGCTCGGGCCTCCTCGACCTCCTCGCCGAGATGTTCCGCGCCGGCATCCTCGCCCGCAACGCCCGCTTCGACGCCTCCTGCCCCGCCCGCCGCCTGGTACGCCGCGACGGAAACCTCGAATTCGTCATCGTCCCAAAGGACCAGAGCGCCGTCGGCGAGGCCATCGTCATCACCCAGGCCGACGTCAGCAACCTCATCCGCTCCAAGGCCGCCATCTACGCCGCCATCGCCACCCTCGTCAAGGCCGTCAACGTCAAGATCGACGACATCCGCCACATCTACCTCGCCGGCGGCTTCGGCAACTACCTCGACGTGCGCAACGCCATCACCCTCGGCCTGCTGCCCGACGTGCCGCCCGAACGCATCCACTTCGTCGGCAACACCGCTGTCGCCGGCGCCCGTGCCGCCCTCCTCTCCGAGGAGGCCCTCGCCCGCATCGAGCGCGTCGCCCGCATGATGACCTACATTGACCTCATGACCAACCCCAAGTACATGGAGGAATTCGTCTCCGCCAACTTCATCCCGCACACGGACGTGGAGCGCTTCCCCTCGGTGGCGGGGCCGAGGACGGGGACCGCAGGGTCGGGATGATGTAACGGGTTGCGTGCCGCGTGCCGCGTCCCGCGTGCCAAGAAAGAGCTTGCTTGCGTCTTTTCTTCTCCTCGCACGCGGCACGCGGGACGCGGGACGGGACCCAATGAGAAGCCGAGGAGTACGGGGATAGCGATGGCTTTCCGCGTCGCGATCTGCGGCAAGGGGGGGGTGGGGAAGACGACCTTCGCCGCGCTCACGGTGCGCTACCTCGCCCGCGAGCTGAAGAAGACGGTGCTGGCCGTGGACGCCGATCCCAACGCGACGCTCGGGGCCATGCTGGGGGTGGCCGTGGATGCCTCGGTGGCCGATATTCGGGAGGAGACGCTGGAGAAGAAGGACAGCATCCCCAGCGGGATGTCGAAGGACCAGTTCATCGAGTTCAAGATCCAGCAGTGCATCGCAGAGGAGAAGGGCTTCGACCTGCTGACGATGGGCAGGCCAGAAGGCCCAGGGTGCTACTGTTTCGTGAACGCGCTGCTCCGCCGCTACCTGGAGCGCGCGGCGGAGGACTATCCGTTCGTGGTGATTGACAACGAGGCCGGGATGGAGCACCTGTCGCGCCGGACCGACGGGGCGGTGGACCTGTTGCTTGTGGTCACGGAGCCGACGGTGGTGGGGGCGGAGTCGGCGAAGCGGATCGCCGACCTGGCCCGCAAGCTGCGCATCACGGTGAAGCGGAAGGGCCTCGTGCTCAACCGCGTGCCGCCTGAGGGGGTGGCCGAGGCCGTGCGAGGGCGGCTGGAGGGGGTGGGGCTTGACGTGGTGGGGGAGATTCCGCAAGATGACGAGGTTGCGCGCTGCTCGGCGAATGGAGAATCGCTCCTCGAGCTGCCGGCGGAGAGCCGAATGCTCGCCGTTGTGCGAGAGGTGATTGACAGGGAGGTGAGGCGTGGGAAGAAGGGCGCGTGACGCGTGACCCGTGACGCGTGACCAGGAGAAGAGGAAGGGTTGCTGCATTCTTCTGGGTCACGCGTCACGCGTCATGCGTCCGGAGTGAGCCATACCTATCCGGAAGGAGGTCGCGAAGATGGCATTGCCCGCACTGAAGGAGTCGTATGCCGCCGGGGTCAACGTGGTGACCCTCGGGGCCACGAAGGAGCAGGGGGGGACCCGCTCCGTGGCCTACAAGATCGGCGGGGCGAAGACCCTGCCGTTCATGAGCCCCGACGGCGATCCGGGGCAGAAGGCGCTGATCGCGATGGATGTGTTGGACATCGAGCCGGATTGGCCCGATGTGCTCAAGGCGCCGTTCGGCGACGCGCTGAGGGACCCTGCGGCGTGGGCGAAGAAGTGCGTCGAGGAGTTCGGGGCCGACCTGATTTGCGTGAAGCTGGACGGGACGGACCCCGACGGGGCGAATCGCTCGGGCGAGGACGCCGTGGCCACGGTGAAGGCCGTGCTGGGCGCCGTGGGCGTGCCCATCGTCGTGTGGGGCTGCGGCATTGACGTGAAGGACAACGAGGTGCTGCCCAAGGTGAGCGGCGCGGCGAAGGGGGAGCGGCTGCTGCTCGGCCCGGCCAAGCAGGAGAACTACAAGCGCCTGGCCGCGTCCTGCATCGCCGACGGGCACAACCTGATCTGCCTGGCGCCGCTGGACATCAATATCGCCAAGCAG
>VGYV01000793.1 GCA_016872855.1 Planctomycetota bacterium | reverse complement strand
CATCAGGCTCAGGCCGTCGAGCTTGATGTCGGGCGGCACGCGGGCGCCGCAGGCCGCGGCAAGGGTGGGCAACACGTCTATGTGCGCCGCGATGGTGCCCACCTTCCGCCCTGTCTTGATCTTCGCGGGCCAGCGGAAGAAGAAGGGGACGCGTATGCCGCCGTCGTAGACCGTGCCCTTCTGGTCGCGGAGGCCGGCGTTGAAGCGGATGGGCTGGCCCTTGTCGCGCTGGGAGCCGCAGGGGCCGTTGTCCGTGAGGAAGATGACGATGGTGTTCTCCGCGAGCTTCAGCTCGTCCAGCTTCGCGAGCAGCCGCCCGACGTTCTCGTCAATGTTCGCCACCATGCCGTAGACCTTGGCCGTGTTCTCGCCGAGGCCCATCTTGCGGTAGGGCTCCACGTACTTCTCGTCCACCTGGAGCGGCGAGTGGGGCGCGTTGGTCGCGTGATAGCAGAACCAGGGCTGGCCCTTGTTCGCCTCGATGAACTTGAGCGCGGCATCGGTGTAGACGTCCGTGCAGTAGCCCTTCGTCGGCTCGGGCTTGCCGTTGTGGTCGAGGATGGGGTCGGTGTAGCCGGGGTTGCCTGGGAAGTCCGAGGGCTGGCAGAGTCCGCCGCCCTTGTGGGTGAGGGCCTCCTGGAAGCCCTGGTCAATGGGGCGCAGGGGGTAGTTGTCGCCGAGGTGCCACTTGCCGAAGATGCCCGTCTTGTAGCCTGCGGCGGCGAGGACCTCGGCCAACGTCACCTCGTCGGGGTGCATCATCGCGCGGCCGAGATAGGTGTCAATCGCCCCCGTGCGGTAGTTGTAGCGCCCCGTCATCAGGCTGGCGCGGGTCGGGGCGCAGACGGGGCAGACGTAGAACTGCGTGAACTCGACGCTCTCCGCGGCCAGCTTGTCGAGGTTTGGGGTCTTGAGCTTCTCGTTCCCGTGGCAGCCCAGGTCGCCGTAGCACTGGTCGTCCGTGATGATGAGCAACACGTTGGGCCTCATTGGCACCTTCTCCTGTCCGAGAGCGAGCGACGTGGCGGCGGCCGCGCCGAGCGTGGCGGAGGCGGCATCTCTGAGAAACTCCCTTCGATTCATGGGCGTTCTCCTTCCGCCCGCCGATTCTATCACGAACGCCACCTCGTGCAAGGGTGGGGCAGGCATCTTGCCTGCCACCCCGACCCTTGGGTGGTCTTCCCCCCTTGCGTCCTCGCCGCCTTCTCCTCCCCGACCCGCCTCCCCGAAGCCCACCCTCCCCGTCCTCAGTCGAGCATGGAGCGACATTCGCCCGATTCCGGCAGGTACCTGGCCTTAACCCATTGGTGCAGAATCTCTGATGGGTGTCAGGATCCGAAGCTCCACGGAAGCGCATCTGTTGCGCGAGATTTGATGGTCCGCGGCGGGCGAAGACGGACGAAGACGGTTTCCCAGCGGAATCTGGGACTGAAGGCTTTGACAAACAGGCTGCCATGGGTACCATGATAGAGACACGCTAGCGCCCCGAAGGACTTGAGCAATTCTGGCGATTCGGTTAGGAGACTGGGCATGACGGAGGAATTGAGGCCGGGCGATGTAGTCCAGTTGAGATCGGGTGGCCCATTGATGACGGTGGCCTCGATCGATGAGCATGGGGTCACATGCATGTGGTTTGACCGCAACAAGAGGGAAGGCGCCATATTCCCTCCCGAGGCACTGCAGAAGGAGGACGTTGAGTCAGAGGACAATCAGTAGACGTGACCGCCTCCGCTGCTCGATCCGGAGGTTCTCGCTGGTATCTGCTCAGCGCGACAGCCTGACTGTTAGGCCCACAGCGCCCAACAGGGAGCGGCGAGCCCCTTGCGACTGGCCTGAGAGTCCTCTTGGGACGAGAAGGGCAAACATGGCAAGCGAAGAGGCGCTCTTCTGTTCGTATGATCTGGAAGATGTGCTCCGGGCACAGCAAGAGAAGATGATACGAGAGATCGACGGCCTGTCAGTTGCGGCACTAAATGAGCAAACCGCTGCCGACACGTCGTCGCAGATGGCCCGCAAGTACGCGGTATCCGTACCAATCTTGGACCGCCAGAGGATCACCGTTGACAAATCCGAGATCAAGATTGATGTAAGCGACGACCCAAGGCGCGCGATTTTCCGCGGTTCTGGCCCCGTTTACGTGAAAGGGGTCAAGTTGGTCTTCCACGTCCCCTTCCAAGGGGATCCTGAACTGCTTAGGTGCAGGCCCAACGTCTTCTCGCTGAATCCTCCTTTGGCAGCGGTTGCAGCGCGCGAGTTGCTGGTATCCTACTCTGGTCCAGCACCCAATCCGGAGGTGGTCAAAGAAGAACTGCAGAGGACTCTGAACCAGATCGAGGTCTACCTGAAGCGCATAGCGGACAGTGCCTCTGCTTTCAACGCCTCCTTGCCGGGAGTTGCCTCGTCCCGCTTGAAGCATCGAGTGAATGAATTGCAGAAGGAGGATGACCTCCTGCGGCAGCTCGGCTACCCATTGCGAGGCAACGGCGGCGCTACTGGTGGTGCAGCAGACGAGGCCAGGCGACCCCATGCTCCGCGCGCCAAGGATCACAAGGCGCCTGCGCTCTCATATGATGTGGCTCTCCGGGCTTTCTTGTGGGTGCCCACAAGGGGGGCGCCAAGCCGAGGAACCCTTCTACCTCCCTCAGCATAGGCATGGCAAGGACTTACGCCGAAATACACCTGTGCCGGCGGTGGATCGCCAGCTGCTCGCGCCGACCGACAACCACAACCCCTGGGGGCTACCCACAAAGAACCCCGAAGCGGCTATGATGTTTTCATCTCTCATGCCAGCGAGGACAAAGTTCAATTCGTCAGGCCTCTAGCGGAGGAACTAAGGCGCATGAAGTGGAGAGTCTGGTACGACGAGTTCACCCTGAAGGTTGGCGACAGACTGAGGCGTTCCATAGACAAGGGTCTTCTCAGCTCGCGGTATGGCATTGTTGTGCTCTCGAAAGCGTTCTTCGCTAAAGACTGGCCGCAGTATGAACTCGATGGCTTGGCGGCGCTCGAGGTCAACGAGAGAAAGGTCATACTGCCAATCTGGCACGGGGTGACGAAGGCAGACGTGCTAGCTTACAGCCCGCCTCTCGCCGACCGGGTCGCGATTCTGTCCTCTTCTTCGGATATTGCCAAGATAGCGCAGGACCTTTCCGAGGTCCTGCGAAGTTAGCCAGCAGGGAGGGAGAAGGTGTCAGGTCGTCAGGGCGTGTTGCCCAAATCCCCGGTGGGGCGCCGAACCGTTTGTAGTTCGGCCTTTAGGCGGTCTGTGGGCGACAACGCAGGCTCCCAAAGGGCACCGGACCGCCTGAAGGCCGAACTACGAACGCGTCTGTTCACTCGTGGAAGGTCTGGGCAACACGCCCGTCATCCTACATTCTGCGCTGCCCGGTCACACGCGGGCCGCCGCGCCGGCTCTTGAGTTCCGCAAGGGAGCCAAGGAAGGGAGCCTAGGTGTCACGTCGTCATTCTACATTTTTGGCTCTCCGGGCTTTCTTGTGGGTGCCCACAAGGGGGGCGCCAAGCCGAGGAACCCTTCTACCTCCCTCAGCATAGGCATGGCAAGGACTTACGCCGAAA
>VGYV01000792.1 GCA_016872855.1 Planctomycetota bacterium | reverse complement strand
CGCTCGGCCCCGGTGGCCTTCGAGTGCATGCCGGCCGACGGCGCGGGGCAGGGACGCCCCGCCCACAGCAAGGGCTTCGTCCGTGTCTCGCCGAAAGACCCCCGCTTCCTGGAGTTCACCGACGGCTCGCCCTTCTTCCCCGTCGGGCAGAACGTGGCCTTCATCACGGATTCCTACAAGCAGGGCGAGATGCTTCAGAAGCTCGGCGAGAACGGCGCGAACTACGTCCGCATCTGGTGCTGCTGCGAGGACTGGGCGATGGCGGTCGAGGCCCGCAAGAGCGGCTGGGGCCGCTCCTGGGGCTGGGACCCGCCCATCGTGGCCATGCCCGACCGCGACGGCTTCCATTCCGACGACCGCTGCCTCGGAAAGGGCGGCGACGCCGAGACGACGATCGCCTTCCAGCCCACGCGGCCCCTCGCGGTCAGGCCCGACACCAAGTACCGCCTCAGCGGCAAGCTGCGGACGAGCACCGGCGCCGGCATCGCCCTCGACCTTGGCGGCGGCTCCCGCGAGCCAATCGTCCTCAAGGGCGGCAAGGGCTGGACCCCCTTCCAGCACGACTTCACGACCCGCGACGGCCAGTGGTGGCTCGACCGCTTGGCCTTCCGCTCCATCGCCAAGTGCACGATGTGGCTCCGGGACTTGTCGCTCAAGGAGGCGGCAGGAGGTCCCGAGTTGCTCTGGGAGGCTGACCCCAATCGCCCGCTCCTGGGGTGGTACAACCAACTCGACTGCCGCATCGTGGACGCGCTTGTCGAGACGGCCGAGGCGAGCGGCCTCTACCTTCAGCTCACGATGCTCACCCGCGACCACTACATGAAGAACCTGCGGAACGCGAACAGCCCCATCTACGAGCGCATGCTGGCCCACGCGAAGAACCTCGTGCGCTACTTCGTCGCCCGCTGGGGCTACTCGCCCCACGTGGCCGCCTGGGAGTACTTCAACGAGCAGGACCCCGGCCTCCCCCTCGAGCGCTTCTACGGCGAGTTGGGCGACCTGATCGCGGCTCTCGATCCCTACGGCCGCATCCGCTGCACCAGCACCTGGCACTCGCCCTCGCGCGACTACAAGCACCCTAGGCTCGACACGGGCGACTACCACTACTACATGCGCCCCGCCGAGAAAGAGCTGTTCAGGGACGAGGTGGCCAGCGTGCTCTCGCGCGCGAAGCTCGCCCGCGAGGCCGCGCCCTCCAAGCCTGTCCTATTCAGCGAGTTCGGGCTCGCAGACGACCAGTGGGGCCGCTCGCCCGAGTACGACGCCGACAAGGAGTACGTCCACCTCCACAACGCCCTCTGGGCCTCCGCCCTCTCCGGCATGTCCAGCACCGTCATGAGCTGGTGGTGGGAGGACGTGCACAAGAAGAACCAGTACCACCACTACAAGCCCGTCTCGGCCTTCGTCAAGGACATCCCTTATACGACGGGCAAGCTCCGCGCGGCGACGGCCACCGTGGACAAGGGGCTTCGCCTCGTCGGCCTTCAGGGCGACGCCTGCGCCTACCTCTGGGTTTCCGACCCCCAGGCCGCCTGGTGGAAGCTCGCCCGCGAGGGCGCCAAGCCGGCCGAGGTCACTGGCGCCACCCTCACCCTCCAGGGCGTTGCCCCCGGCGACTATCAGGCCGAGTGGTGGCACACCTGGGACGGCAAGCCCATCGCCACAAACAAGGTCCCCGCTGGGGACGGCCTGACCCTCCGGGTTCCCGCGTTCTCCCGAGACATCGCGGTGAAGATCACTCGGTAACGGAGGAGAAGCAATGCATGGGAGGGCCCTGGGGTCACATCTTCAGGGCGTGTTGCCCAAAGGGTGAACTCGTTGGGAGTCCCGCCTTCAGGCGGTCTTCTCCTGCCCCAATCCGCCTAAAGGCGGGACTCCAAACGGGGTTGATCCCGTGAACAGGGTTTGGGCAACACGCCCTTCATTTATCATTCTGAGGATATTCACTTGACTCAAGTAGCCCCTACCGGTTGGGGGTAGGAGTCCAGACGTGTCCGAGGATGTCTTTGCCAGCCGCCCCGCGGCCACGCTTGCCGGACTTCTTCCCGCCGATGTAAGCCTCATCCACCTCGACACTTCCAGACAAACGGTCGCGGCCCGGGCGCACCATGGCGCACGGGGATGTCGTGACCTTGCCCTCACGGATGGTGGCGAACGCATCCTCTCCGGCAGGAGGGATTGAGAGGCCTGCGAACTCGAGGCGCCGGCCGCCGAAGCGCAAGACCTCGGTCGAGCGGCTCCCCGCATCGTGGGCGGCGACGGCGAGATGCGCGTCGGAACTCAACCCTTCCGCCGAGCCGTCGCCGACCAGGACGATCCACGAGACGGCGCCGCTCTTCCCCGTGTAGACATTCTTGGCTCTCGAGGCGATCCGGAGCTTGGGTGAGAAGGGCGTGAGCAGGAGTGCGCCGTCGGCGAAGAAGGCGATTCGCCCCACCTGGTCGAGCCGCAGCCGCGGGTGCCACACCTGCCCGCCGCCCCACTGGTCCGTGTCGTTCACCAGGATGCAGTTGTTGTTCCCCGCGCTCTTGCGGTACGTGCGGGCGTTGTGCAGGGCGTAGCGCCACTCGTTCTCGAAGAAGGGGCCGGTGGCGAGGTCGAGGCCGGTGCACTGGAGGATGAGCTTGCGGGAGGTCTCCCAGAAGCCGAGGCCATAGACTCGGCATCGTCGCTGTACTCCCACAGCGGAGCGCGGTCGGGGTCGAGGAAGAGCACCAGGTCCTGCACCCGCTTGTCGTCCGGCCCCAGAGGCTTCTCGACGCTCACTGTCTCCGCCTTGCCGCTGAGGCGCGGGTGCTTCCCGGCCAGCTCGGGCCTGAGGCGGATGGGCTGAAGGGAGCGGACCCGCTCGTCCACGCCGATGGCTATGGAGCCGATGTGATGGGGTCGTAGCGGATTGGGGACGTGTGTGGCCTCGGGCTTGTCGCGCACCCGCCCGCCCGGCCGCCAGCGGGTGTGGCGTGGGAAGTCGTCGAAGGCGATGCGCACCGTGTGCTTGCCCGGCTCGGCCGTGTTGACGAGGTCGGCAATCGGCTCCACGCCGTCCTGGAGCAGCCACGAGGCAGCCCGTGAGTGCTCGGCGCAGTGGGCTGGCCGGCCCACGGCCAGCGCGCACCACGCGGCCAGGCTAGCCACGCCCCAGCCTCGTGTCATCCTGTGCTCCTCCACGCCGCTGGCGCTACGGCCGCCGCGTGCCGGACAGGACGACCCTACGGTCGAAGCGGCCCGCGGTGTCGGGGTGCTGCTGGTTCTGGGTGAAGCGCTTGACCTGGTCGCGGGTGAACTCGATGGTCTCGCCGAGGGTGACGGCGCCGTCGGCGTTGCCGCCGAACTCGCGGCGGTCGGCCTGCCCGCCGATGGCCTGGAGGAAGAACCAGGTGAAGACGCCGTGTCCGCCGCCGAGGTCGGCGTTTTCGAGGCTGACCTCGCCGGCCTCACAGCTCGTGAAGATGAGGCGGAGCTGAGGCGCGTCCCCCGGCCCCTTTGCCTCGCCCTCGAGGGCGCGGAGGCCCTCGACGATCTTGTTGTCCTTCGGGCCGCGGAGGCCAACCGTCGGGTCGGTGATGCCGGCCGAGTGGCAAGTGTCGGCCAGGATCAGG
>VGYV01000791.1 GCA_016872855.1 Planctomycetota bacterium | reverse complement strand
CGATTGACGAACTTCTCGCAAACGTGCATCGCTTCCTCGAACGGGCTCAACCGTATCCAGGGGCCAGTCCCTCCCTTGCCAAGGCTAACACGCCAACTGCCGCTTAAGGAGTCTCACGTGGCCCCCCGTTCGATCCAGAATCGTGGCGAGTTATTTAGGCTGGAAGAGGCCGAGAGACTTCTGGCCGGCATGGCGCGGGCGGAGAAAGCGCAAGTCGTCAAGTGGGCCGTCCAGGACCTCGCTGAGGCCTTCCCCGGCATCGAGAGCACGCCGGGGGTCTGCGGCGGCGACCCGTGCATTGTCCGCACCCGGATCCCTGTCTGGGTCCTGGTCCGGGCCAGGCAGCTCGGGATAGCGGAGATGGACATCCTGCGCTCATACCCCAGCCTTCGCGCCGAGGACTTGGCGAATGCCTGGGCGTACTATCGGGCGCACGCTGGCGAAGTCGATCAGCAGATACTCCGCAACGAAAGCGCGTGACAGTGGCGTGCGTAGCCTTGTTCCCTGCCATCCTACTTCTCGGCGCGGCGGCCGGCGGCGAGGGGGCAGCGCCGCCGGCCGGACCGCTGCGCATCAAGGCCTGGCGCGGCAAGGGCAAGCCGGCGGAATACGACACGCGCATCCTGCGCCACCTGGCCGACTTCGCGCCGAAGGAGCCGACGCCGCTGAGCAAGTTCGGCGGCTGGCTCGGCGAGAAGCACAAGGCCACGGGCTTCTTCCGCGTCGAGAAGCTCGGCGACCGCTGGTGGCTGATTGACCCCGAAGGCTGCCGCTACCTCCACATCGCCGTCAACGCCGTGCGGCCGGGCAAGTCGCCCAAGAACCTCCGCACGCTCCCCGCGAAGTTCGGCACCGTCGAGAAGTGGCGCGACGCCACGGTCGCGCTCCTCCGCGACCTGGCCTTCAACGGCACCGGCTCGTGGTCCGACGACGCGCTGAACCGCGCCGCCGCCCAGCCGCTCGCCTACACGCCCAACTGGAACTTCATGAGCAGCTACGGCAAGAAGCGCGGCGGCACCTATCAGCTCCCCGGCCACACGGGCTACCCGAACAACTGCATCTTCGCCTTCGACCCCGAGTTCGAGGCATTCGCCGATGAGCACGCGAAGCAGCTCGCCGCCACGAAGGACGACCCCTGGCTCCTCGGCCACTTCTCCGACAACGAGATGCCGTTCCCCCGCGACAGCCTCGACCGCTACCTGGCGCTCAAGCCCGACGACCCCGGCCGCCGGGCCGCCGAGGCCTGGCTCGCCGGGCGCGGCCTCGACCGCGCCAAGCTCACCGCGCGCGACCGCGATGACTGGCTCGGCCACGTGGCCGAGCGCTACTTCTCCATCGTGGCCCGCGCCATCCGCAAGCACGACCCGAACCACCTCTACCTCGGCTCGCGCTTCCACAGCTACGAGAAGGGCTGCCAGCCCGTCTTCGCCGCCGCGGGGCGACATCTCGACGCCGTCGCCGTCAACGTCTACGGCGTCTGGACGCCTTCCGCCGACATGCTCCAGCGCTGGGCCGCCTGGGCCGGCAAGCCCTCCCTCATCACCGAGTGGTATGCGAAGGGCGCCGACACCGGCATGCCCAACATCACGGGCGCCGGCTGGACCGTCGCCACCCAGCAGGAGCGCGGCTGGTTCTACCAGAACTTCACCCTCGCCCTGCTCGAATCGAGGGCCTGCGTCGGCTGGCACTGGTTCAAGTACATGGACAACGACCCCGAGGATACGACGACCGACCCGTCGAACCGCGACTCGAACAAGGGGATCGTGACGGCGACCTACGAACCGCACGTGCCGCTGATGGACGCCATGCGCGAACTGAACCGCGCCGCCTATCCGCTCACGGCGTACTTCGACCGGCGGCGGTAGCGCCCAGGGACACCGAATGCCGGATGCTCGTGAGGCAGTGGACCGTCTCATCGCCGAGGTCGGCGTGACCGCGGCCGGGCAGCGGCTCGGCGTGGCCGCGCTCCTCTACACCTACCGCTGCACCATCGCCTGCCGCCACTGCTGCTTCGGGTGCGCGGGCGAGCGGTCGCCCGTGCGCATGACCCTCGAGCAGAGCGTCTACCACCTGCGCCAGCTTCACGAACTGGGCCGCGTGATCCACATCGCGGGCGGCGAGGCGATGCTGTTCTGGGATGACCTGCTCGCCGCTGTCCAAGCCGCCTTCGCCGATGGGGTCCAGCCGCACTTCATCGAGTCTAACGCCTCGTTCGCCACGGACGACGCACTGGTCCGGGAGCGCTACGCGGCGCTTCAGGCGAACGGCGTGGTGGGCATGCTGCTCAGCGCTGACCCGTATCACCAGGCGTTCGTGCCGCCCGAGCGGTTCCTCCGTGCCCGCCGCCTCGCCCGCGAGATGTTCGGGCCGCAGAACGTCTGGACGACCAATGCCTCAGACGACACGATTGTTGACTTCGCCGCCATCGCGCGCGACGAGGCCCGCCTGCGCGACCACGTGCGCGCACACCCGCCGGTCCTCGTCGGCACGGCCCACCGCGAGCTGCGCCCCTTCCTCGACCCCGTGCCCCTCGGCCAGCTCCCGCCCGGCCGCGCTTGGCGCGTGCCCCACAACGACCCCGGCTGCCTCGTGGAGTTCGCGCGCGAGACCATCTGGGAGCTGCACATTGACCCCTACGACAACATTCAGACCAACTGCGGGGTCATCCTGGGCAACGCGCGGGAGACGCGCCTGCTCGACCTCTTGGAGCGCGGCCCAGAGAACGCCAACTTCATCTCGAAGCTGCTGGCTGATGAGGGGCCGCTTGGCCTCGCCGATTCTGCGCGGAGGGAACACGGCTTCGACATCCCCGACCGAGCCGTCACCAAATGCGACCTGTGCTACTCCACCCGCACCCTCCTCCGCCCCCACTACCCCCACATCCTCGGCCCCGCCGAGGTGTATGGGAAATGAAGAGCTGGGGGAACCTTCTCGCAAGAAGGTTCCCCGCGCTCCTCAGTACAGCCTCCCACACATGAGGGAACAGAATCGGAGTCCCGAAGGGACAGCAGTGGGTTGCCGGCGGCTTCAGCCGCCGGACCTTGGCGCACCCACGGCCCAGTCCCGAAGGGACGGCAGTGTGCCGGACCACGGAACCCGCCCCTTTCTGCCGTCCCTTCGGGACTGGCTGGTTGTAGCGCCTGGGTCCGGCGGCTGAAGCCGCCGGCAACCCACCGAGCTCCCTTTGGGAGCAAGGAACAAGACCCGCGCGATCTTGTCCTCTATCTGCGGGGTGATATACTCAGTATTCATACTTGTAGGCCGCCTGCCCCATGCGTGCGGCGTAGCAGACCTTGCCGATGGGGTCCCAGGCGACGTTGAGGAACCAGCCGCGGGTGTTGAACTCCTTCAGCGGCGAGGGCGGGGCGAGCTGCTTCCACGTCTTGCCGCCGTCGCTCGTCTCCTGGAAGCCAGCCTTGTCCACCACGACGAAGTGGCTCTCGTCCTTGCCGAAGTAGGGTCCCCACACGGCGCCCTTGAGTTCGCCCACCTGCTCCCAGGTCTTCCCCTGGTCCTTGCTCTTGAGGATACCCTTGTCGGCGAGCCAGTAGCCGACGCCCTTGAAGGCCGTCATCACGCCGATGGGCGAGGCGTCGTGCACCTGCTCCCAGGTCG
>VGYV01000790.1 GCA_016872855.1 Planctomycetota bacterium | reverse complement strand
CCGCCGTGCGGCGCTTGCGGGTCTGGTCTGGGCCACGAAGGAGGCCGACTACCTGACGATGGCGCGCGAGGACATCGAGCGGTTCATCAAGGCTACGGGAGACGCTACCACGGTGAATGACCCAGAGGGTCGCCATGGGTACGCTCTGGCTCCATATCCTCTCCTGTTCTCTCACTACTTCTTCCTCGAGGTCGGGTGGAGCAGGGAAGAGGACGCGGCGGCCAGCGCCTACCTGCCGTTGTTCCGGCTCGTCGCGCACAGCAAGGGGGTGCCGGGATGGGTTCGCTGGCAGCACGGCGTCAAGCCGCTATGCCGCGCAGGGACGCGGGAGGACGCCAAGTTCCTTTACGAGTACTGCCAGGACAGGACGTCACGAGAGAAGAAGGACATCTTTCGGTCCTCGTTCAATCGGCAGGCGATCATCATGGCCATATCCCGCATCTTCGGCCTCAAGCTGCCCAACTGGGCCGAGCCGAGCTTCCTGGCGAAAGAACAGGAACAGCACGGACAGGTCTCCAACGCCCTTGTCAAGGAAGGCATCATCACTGAAGGGCAGGTCCACAGCCACCCCGAACAGCCGACCGGTGGCGACGCACAGGATCGTGCGCCGTAGGGGGTCTTGGGGGTTGGGTCAGGTCGTAATCCGAAACTGTTGGTCCATGGGCAAACGAGGAACACCCACGAATGGCACTAACTTAACGGGTCGGCGCCGGCCCAGCCCGCTTCAGCGGGCGGCAGATGGTAGCCACGGGCGTAAGCCCGTGGGACACGGCGTGCCCCCCTGCCTAGCCCCCGCAGGGGGCGGCAGAAGCCCCGATTCGCGCACATCCCAAGGTTTCTGCCGCCCCCTGCGGGGGCTGGGGTTGGGGCGCTCACCCCTTTCCACGGGCTTACGCCCGTGGCTACCATCTGCCGCCCTGCGGGCTGGCCGCGCCCTTAAGTTAGTGCCATTCGGAACACCCACCTGTTTTGCGCAAGGGGATTGGTGACGGTGCGGGCGTGGTCTGGACTCTGGCCCCCATCTCTTCAACCAGTCCTCAGTGTCCAAGCCGCTCACCCTTCCGAAATCCGTGTCGGAGCTTACGACGGTGGCGCCGCTGGTCAACGCGGCTGCTGCAATCCACAGGTCATTCTCCCCTTGATCAGCCGGCGAAGCTCCTCCGCGGCCTCATGGGACACCGGCGGGCATGCCTTCAGCGCCGCCAGGATTGCCCGGGGCGAACCCTTGGCTGGTGGCAGGGGCGTGACGAGGACGCCCATGCCTTCGGGGAGGCTAGCACCCTCATCCAGGACGACCGACCCGCCCCTCACCATACCTCTGAAGGAAGCAACCGACATAGGGCCTCACCCCCTTTCCTCTCCAGACTTCACCTCGCCGTGGGCTCGGCACGGGCGCTCTCCTCGCGGTCGAGTTCGCGGAACAACTCCTCGGCGCTTCGAACAAGGTCGTCGTCGGAGAGAGGGTCGCATTCCGCGTAGAGGGAACGCCTCAGGATTTCGGCCGCGAGTTCGCGGCGGTCCGGCTCCGGTAGCGAATCGAAGCGTTGGAGCAGGCCGCGCACGGTGGCGGTCATCGGGAAGTCCCCCTGCAATCGGTGGCATGCCGCCCGCCGGCGCTCATGACGCCGGGCAGGAACAATACGAGTATACCGGGGATTCGCCGGGCATGTCAATTGGACTCTGGCCGCGTGTTTCGCTAGAATACGGGAAAGGAGGATGCGGAGATGCCTTCGCCGCTGCCAGGAATGGACCCATACATCGAGCACCCGGAGGTGTGGAGCGATTTCCACGGGGATCTGGCCGCAGAGGTCCGGGCGGTGCTCAACCAAGAGATTCAGCCACGGTACGTTGCGCGGCTGGTGCCGCGTGTCACGTATGAGATCGTGGAGGTCGAGGAAATTCACGGCGCCCGGCCCGATGTCGGCGTGTGGCGGCCGGAGCCTGCGTCAGAGGAAGGGTACGGCGGGGTCGCCGTCATCGCCGCCGCCCCCGCCGAGAGCTTGATCGCGATGGAGGTGCCCCTGCGCCTGTTCACCGTCGAAGTCCGCGAGGTGGGCACGCTGCGGCTGGTGACGGCGATTGAGATTCTCTCGCCCTCCAACAAGCAACCCGGCCACGACGCCTGCGAAGAGTACCTGCGCAAGCGGCGCAGCCTGCTTCGCTCCGAAGCCCATCTGATCGAGATTGACTTTCTCCGAGGCGGCCAGCGTCCGCCGCTGGACCGCCCGGTGCCGCCGGCCCCGTACTATGTGACGCTCAGCCGTTCGAACCGGCGCCCCCGCGTCGAGGTGTGGCCCATCCAGCTCCGCGACAAGCTGCCCGTGATTCCCGTGCCCCTTCTCTACCCGGACCCCGACGCGCCGCTGGACCTCGGCAGGGTGGTCGCGGCGGTGTACGAGCGGGGCGCCTACGCCCGGCTGATTGACTATCGCCAGCCGCCGCCTCCTCCGCCGCTGTCCGACGCGGATGCCGCGTGGCTCGATGAGCGCCTGGTGGCAGAGAAGGCGCGGTGATTCCCGCTGTGGCTCCGCCGGGACCCCCTCTCGTCCCTACGCTCCGCGACCCCCGCTCGTCCCTACGCTCCGCGTAGGGACGAGGACGCGCGATTCGCGGGCGGGAGGGCGGTGTTGGGTGTGGACTTGGCGGCTCCCGCCCATACTTGATCAACCCCGTGAGGGGGAAAATGATCAAGTATGGACAGATGGGCGAGGATCGGCGATTCTCGCGGCTCCGCCATTCTTGATCACCCCCCGAGGACTGATTCGGTGATCAAGTATGGGTTGGCGGACGTAAGGCATTGGGGTATATATGGTTATGCGCGGCGCACGGTGCGGGACGGCGTCCCCTACTGGGGCAGGGGCGGAACGCGAAGGCGTTCCGCTCCTGTCTGTATCATCCCAGAGGGGGAGGAGGTGATACAGACAGGCAGGGACGCGGCCGGAGGCCGCCGGATCGCCAAAGCGCCAGTCTGTATCACCCGCGGGGATGATACACACAGGCATGGGCGGCCACAGGAGCCTTCAGACTGCCTCGAGCACCCGAGCGTGAGCAATCTCGCGGCGGCGCGTGGGGCGAACCTGTGAGGCGAGGAGGGTGACGACGGCGAGCGTGTCACCGTCGAGGGTGACGAATTCCACCTCGAAGCCTTCACCGCCGCGATGCACCATGACCACCGTGCCCACGTCGCCCCGCTCGAGGCCCTGCTCTGGCAGGTCGTCCTTCAGAACCACCGTATCCAGTTCCCTGATCATGGCTTCTTCCTCTTCAGCGGGTACGCCGTCACTAGGTAAGGGGCGGTGCTGCCGCGCTCGATGAACCATACGGAGCGAACGCCCGCCGTGCGCCCGTCGGGCATTGACATTATACCATCAACCACGTAGCGAGTTCCAAACACCGTTTCATCTGTCGCCGCCGCCTCATGCTCCTGCACGTGGCGGAACAGGGCGCGGGCAAGGTCATCCCAGCGCTCCTGCGCGAAGCCAAAGGCCGTGAAGAACTTCGCCTTGCCTCGGCCGTGCCTGTGTGTCGGCGAAAGGAGATAGTCCGTCAGCTTTCGGCGCGGGATGATGGCTTCGCGGCAGTTGGGTACTTTCACGCGTCGTCCAATGAGAAGACGGCCGG
>VGYV01000789.1 GCA_016872855.1 Planctomycetota bacterium | reverse complement strand
CGCTCGCCACGGCGTCTATGTCCGTGCGGTCGAGTATCTGCCGAAAGTCGCGCACGGCGTCGCAACTCCCCCCGATGGCCTTCTGGGCGCGGGCCATATGGGGCTGGTACACGTCGCACACGGCGACGACCTGGCACTGCGGGTAGTTGTTGATGCCCAGGAGCGCCATGCCGCGCCCGCCCGTGCCGATGACGCCGGCCTGGATGCGGTCGCTGGCCGGCGCCTTGCCCTCGGCCCCCAGCGCGCCACTGGTCAAGAAGTACGGCGCCGCCGCGCCAAACGCCACGCCCGATAGGAAGTGCCTACGCGAGACGCCACCGAGATACGCCATCGTCGAATCTCCTTGAAGCAATAAGAGGCCGCCTGACCGCTGCCAACATACTGCGGCGACGCGGCGAGATCAAGCCGCGGGCGGGGTCTCACGGCCCCAGCCGCCCCGTGAGGACAGCCGCGAGAAAGGCATCGAAGTCCGCGTATGATGTGGGCGTGATGCCACACGTCTCGTGGTCGAACCTGAACACTGCGCCGGGGACCCGCCGCGCGAAGAGGCACTCGTTGCCATACGGGTCGGCGTAGAAGGGCAGATACGCCTCCAATTGCTCCGGTGAGGCTTCGGCGAGCCGGCCGGCAGCCTTCAGCCACATGCGAATGTAGTCAAGCTCCCCCTCGAAGCCCTGCATGCCGGCGCCCTCGCGGGGGCCGAAGACGCCCTCGTGCATGTGCAGCCCGCTGTGGGCGACGTGGTCGAAAACGGTCAGCAAGTGGCGGTAGCTGTCGGGCAGCCGCGTGGCATAACGCGCTTCCGCCTGTGCGAGGCTCGACTCACCCTGCGAGAGCCGGAGCCCGAGCCAGCCCTCCCACTCGGGGAACCGCCTTGCGCCGGGCTTCGCGTAGAACATCAGATACCACCAGTTGCGCCCCGCCGCAGTGTCGTTGGCCGACGGGCCGACGACGCCCGCGGCGGTGAACTCCCTCGCCAGGCTCGCGAGCAGTTGGCCGAGGGCCGCGCTCTCCTGTGCGTGACCTTGTGGGTCCAGCATCTGGGCCCCTCGGTCAGGATAGTCCCGCAGGAACGCCACGATCTGCTCGGGGACAGATGTGCCCAGCGCCCTCTCGACCTCCGCAACCTCAGCCTCGCCCGCGTGCATCACAAGGCCGGTGCTGTCTATGCGGCGCGCCAGGCGCCGGACGCCGAACGGGTCGTCCGCGCTACGTCGTCTCAGCCAACCGAGCATGTGGGGACTCCTCGAGAATGGCAGCAATCGCGGGCCAGTACGCGGGCCGAATCCATGGCCTCACGTGTCTCCACGCGGCAAGCTCCTCCTCCGAGCGGATGTCGGGCACGAAGCCGAAGCTCAGGTAGAGGTTGAGCGCGGCGATGCGCGCGGTGTTGGTCGTCAGGTAGGCGCGGTCGTGGCCGAGCTCGCGCAGACGGTTGCAGACGCCGGCAAGCAACGGCTTCGAGAGTCCCCTCCCCTGCCACTCGGGCACGACGGCGACCCAATGGACGCGGCCGAAGCTCTGCCCGCGATAGTCGTCGTTGAACCAGGCCGTCGCGGTGCCGATCTCGCGCCCCTCGCCGTCGCACAGATAGAGCTGCCGCTCGGCCAGCAGCCGTTCGTCGGCGCCGAACTGCTCCGCGAACTTGCCGGGCGGAAACGTGTTGAGCTTGTCGGCCGCCAGGTGAATCCGCATCCACGCCGCCTCGTCCCCCGGCCGATAGCGGCGGATGGCGAACGGCTCGGGGGGCGCGCACTGCGGCAGGCCTTCGAGGTCAGAGCGCACCATCGCCACCGAGATGCCGGCCATCTGCCTGCTCCTTCGCGCCCAACGGCGCGAATCCCTGCCCAGTATATAGCGAGCCGCGCAGGGACCGCAAGCGTCCTGCACGGCAGGATTGCGCGTGCGGTCGCCCGCGCGCAATGCTTGCAATGCCCCAGATTGCGGCGATAATGGACAGCACCATTGCACATAGGAGGCCAGCCATGCCCGCGTCCCGTGTCCCTGGTGTCCTTGTCGTCCCTGTGGTTCTTTCCCTCATCGTGGAGGGCCTCGCCGTGCTTGCTGCTGAGCCCCTCGCCGACGGCACCGTCCTCAAGAGCGTCCTCGTCCCCAAGGACAAGGGCGAAAACCTCCTCAAGCCTGACCGCTGGGTGGCCTGGCAGAAAGGCTTCGAGCGCGACGGCGACGCCTTCGTCTGCGACAACGCCGCCGACAAAGCCGTCCAGCGCGGGGCCTCGCAGACCGTCGAGCTGAACCAGAAGTCCCCTCAGCCCATCGTCGCCGCCGCCTGGAGCAAGGCCGAGGGCGTCGGCGGAAGCCCTGATACGGACTACTCGGTCTACCTCGACCTCATCTATGCCGACGGCTCGCCGCTGTGGGGCCAGACGGCCAACTTCGCCGTCGGCACCCACGACTGGGAGCGCCGCGAGGTCCTCGTCCTCCCCGAGAAGCCGGTCAAGACCCTCACCATGCACCTCCTCCTCCGCCGCCACGCGGGCAAGGCCTGGTTCCGCGCCCCCGAACTCCGCGAGGTCAAGACCCCCGACGGCGCCTGCCTCTTCGACGGCGTGCCCGTCGTAATCAAAGGGAACACAGAAACAGGCTTTCAGGTGCGTGACGTGGCTGCAAACTCTGGTTTTGTGCGCATCGAGGGCGAGGCTCTTGGCCTCAAGCTCGACTGCAAGACCCTCGACGATGAGGACCGAAGAGTCACTTTCTTCGATGTCACGGTCTCCGACACAACGGGCAAGGATCGCGCGATCACACTTGTCTACGCGGTCGACCTGATCTGCTTCGCTGGCTGGCACTGGCTCCACGACCCACGCACGAGCATCCATGCCGACACCGAGCGCGAGTTCATGAACGCCAACAGGTTCCACGCTGGCGCAAACGGTCGCTTCTCGCGCTATCCCCTAGCAGCGGTGGCCTATCCGGTCACTGGGAAGGCTCTCGGCATTGACCTCGCTCTGCCCGCCTTCTTCCGGTTGGGGGCAAGCTCGTGCACAGGTGAGCTGTTTGTGGCCTACGACATCGGTCTCGCGCCAGAGAAGCCGAAGGCGCGTATCCGCTTCTGCACGTTCGAATTCGACCACACGTGGGGCTTCAGGGGCGCGCTGCAACGCTACTACGAAATCTTCCCCGACGCCTTCCGCTGCCGGACGCCCGAGCAGGGGCTGTGGATGCCCTTCGCCAAGATCAGCCAGGTGAAGGACTGGCAGGATTTCGGGTTCAAGTTCAAGGAGGGCAACGACGAGACGAAGTGGGACGACGAGCACGGGATCATCACCTTCCGCTACACCGAGCCGATGACCTGGTGGATGAAGATGCCGAAGGAGATGCCGCGTACGATGGAGGCCGCGCTCGCCGAGGCCAAACGCCTCGCCGGCGTAGACCGCCCCTCCGGGGCGGAAAAAGATATCCGCCACGGAGTGGCGGACTCCAAAGGCGACCGCAGCGCACAGGCCCTCCTCACCAGCGGATACCACAATCAGTCGGGCCAAATCCCCGCCCGCCTCCTGGACACCCCCTGGTGCAACGGCGCCGTGTGGAGCATGAACTCCATGCCCGGCATCCAGGGCGATGTGACCGACTTCAAGAACAAGTGGAACCCCAAGCTCAT
>VGYV01000788.1 GCA_016872855.1 Planctomycetota bacterium | reverse complement strand
CTGGGCGATCAGCGGCCCGCGGATGAACAGCAGCCCCCCCTCCATCACGATGCGCGTGATCCCGATATACAGGATCATCACCACGGTGAAGAAGACGGCGACGACGGGGTAGCTGAGGCCCGACCGTCGGAGGAAGACGACGATGAAGGCGAGCGAGAGAAGGGCGGAGACGACGAGGGCGCGATACGACATCATCTCCTCCGCCTCCTCGGGCGGCGGCCTGCGGGCGAACGCGCCCCGCACGATGGCGGCCAGGTGGCGCCGCGCCATCCAGACGATCGTTGCCACCATCACGCACATCGCCCCGAAGCTCTGCCAGCCGATGGCCGGCATCCCGAGCGTGTAGCACTCGCGGTTCGGGATCGTGTAGCCCAGGTTGTTCAGAATGCCCTCCTCGATCATCGAGAGCATGACGAAGAACCAGATGCTGAACGCCACCTCGCGGTGGATGAAGAACGTGAAGCCCACGAGCGCGAAGTTGATGTGGAGCGCGAAGGAGGGAAAGCCCGGCCCCAGCGACACCATCCCCCAGTTCGTCGGCAGCGTGGGGAAGGGCGGGTCGAAGTAGTTCACGGCGTTCCAGAGCACGATGAACATCGGCAGGGCGAAGCCGAGCCAGAACAGCCCACGGCGCAGGAAGGGCGGCAAACGGCGCCCCGGCCCCGGCTCCTCGACCATGTGGAGCGGGACCTCCATGAGGGCGAAGGAGAGGCGCTCGTGCTGAACCCACTGGCGGCGAAGCGCCACGACGATGCAGTGGCAGAACACGAAGAGCGCGAAGAGGAACGCGATCCACCAGGCGAGCGGCCCGGCCCAGGCGTGCCAGGGGATGCTCTCGCCCTTCGGGAGGCCGAGGTAGAACCAGCGGAGCGCTGTGTCATCGGTCGGCACCAGCCACTCGCGCAGGTGCGGGTGCAGGTAGTCGGCCCAGAGATTCTCAGGCGTCGCCTGGTGCGAGAAGGGCGCCGCGATGAGCGACACGAGATAGGAGGCCGTGCCCCAGGTGGGGATGGACGCGCCGACGAGGGCCATCACGAAGATGACGACCAGCTCCGTGCGGGTGAGGGCCAACGAGGGCACGGCGCGACGAACGCCCAGATTGGCCAGCACGAGGACGAAGAAGAAAAAGACCACGCTCAGCGGCAGGTAGCCAATGGCCCAGTCGGACGAGCGGAGCTGGTACATCGAGTAGGGCGCGCCGACGTTGATCAGCACGACGAGCGCCGTGCCGATGACGAGCGAGCGAGGCGTGAGCCGGTCGTGGGGTCTCGTGTCCATCGGCGCCCACAAGGTAGCGCCGGACCGTAGCGGCTGCAAGCGCTCTCTGGCTCGGCGCGGCCCGGGCGCCCCAGATGCTCCTTCGCGCGTAAGGGCAGAGGGGCACCTGGGTGGAGCTGCCAGCGGGGCTCCTTCGGTCTCGTGGCCCAAAAACGAGCCGGCGCCCGCCAGAGGCAGGCGCCGGCTCTCGAACCTTGTGGCCGCCGGGCCTGACAGGCCCGTCGACCTATCAGGTCGACGGCCACCTCAAACTACAGCAACTGTCCACTGGATCACCTCCTTTCGTATAGGGCCTGCCTGGCGGCCCGCGACGGGGGGGCTGACCAGGCCGAGCGGCCGCCCGCGGCTCGCGCCGCAGTAGCGGTGGCCCCGGCGGCGTTCGCCAAGCTCGCGCCGCCTCGCCACCCGCATTCTATCCCACTGCCCGTCTGATTTCAAGTCAGAACGCTGTGTCCCTCGCCTTGCTCAGTCCTTGAGGAAGTGCACGCCTTGGCGATCCACGGCGAGGCATAGGTGGCGCAGCCAGTCCGTGCCGAACAGGTTCCGCTTCAATTGGCCGGCGAATGCTGCATCCAGAGGAAACACGATGGACTGGCCGGGACCATCGGCTATGTGTACAAGGACGCGATGGACGTAGAAAGCGAAGGGCTGATCGGTAGCCGTCTGCGCGGAGCCGGTCGCCAAGGCGTTCGAGGATGGGTCGTCAATGCCCAGCTCCCTCCCCACCTCGAAGGTGAGCATCGTCCGGAATGCGCCGGTGTCCACCTTGCCGGGCACGGCTACGAAGCGGCCCGCGGCTCCCGCCATGAACACCTGGACGACTGGAGGTGTGTGCCCCGGCGGCGGCAGGGACCGTATGGCCAGGCGAAACATGTGTCCGTTTCGGAAAAGGCTCACTCCACCGCCTCTACCTTCATGTCGGGAATCGAGACGATCATTGGCTGGGCAATCGGGTGCTTCTCTCTGACTCGCTCAACGAGTGTGCCATACGCTTTGTCGTGGTCGAGCACCTTCCCGTGCCGAACGGCCACCAGCTCGCCGGCGTAGCTCTCCATGAGTTCCCCAAGATGCTCGTGCACCCACTTGGCGTCGGGGTCCACCCTGCCCGCGTCCGGATGGGCCGCCCGATAGCGATACGCCTCACGCAACGAGGCCAGCAGCCTCTCCAAGCAGTCTGGTTCCCTTTTCTCCACGTAGTCCCAGGCTCCTGCCCGCATTGCTGCCACGCAGTTAGACACGCTGGAGTATGCCGTGAGGACGATGGTAGTCGTGGACTTGCCCGCGAGCCTCTGAACGACGTCCAACCCCTCATCCCCCCGCGGTCCGAGGCGCATGTCTGTGATCACAGCATCGAAATACTCTCTATTGAGGAGATCGATGGCGCGGTCTGCGTCCTGGCAGGTGGTTACCTCATAGGGGCGCTCATCCGGCCCCTTCGCGAAAGACAACGCGCTAGCGATCGTTTCCGCCACGCGTGCATCGTCATCAACAACCAGCACTCTCATTTGCATGCCTCCTCACAGCGTCCCCTCCCGTCGCCACACGCGTCCCTACGCCTTCCGGTTCTCGTCAACTCTTGATGTATTGTACACCGAACTGGCCGGGGAGGCAACCCGTGGAATGGCAATGGGCAGTGGCTGTGTGCATGTCCGTGGGCCTGGGTCATGGAGTCATTGAAGGGCCTCTTCGGGGGTGACGCGTTTCTGGCCGCTCTTGCGGGGCGGGGCTTGCTCGATGGTGGGCGTCGCCTCGCCTGCCTCTACCATTCGCCGGATCAGACGCTCGCGCGTCGCATCGGCTACCTTGCGGTGGGACTCGAGGCCGATGCGGTTGTCGAGCTCGTGGGGGTCGCTGGCAAGGTCGTAGAGGAACTCCTCGGCGTAGCGATCTGAGGAAGAGTCTTTCCAACCGGTCTTGTCGGGGGCGGAGACGCTGTACTTCCAGCGATGGGTGCGGACGCAGCGGCCGACCTGGGCCTCGCTGATCTGGACGAACACCTCTTCCGGCCAATCCTGCATGCAACTTCTGGTGAGGGGCAGGATCGAGCGGCCCTGCATCTCGGGCGGGACGGGCAGGCCGGCGGCGTCTTGCCATTGGGGGCTCCTTGGTTGGGTGTGAGCCGATTCTAAATAGCTTTCAGCGATTCGGCTCATTGGGGCAAAGACTGCCTGAAGGCAGGACTCCAAACGAGCCACCCTCCTGGTTCGGAGTCCTGCCTTTACGGGCTGTCGATTTACTCGGGCACGAAAGCCGTAAGTATTTGGTAGCTCGAGACTTAGAGATTTCGCCCCCGGAATTGCTAAGTCCATGTGTACCAAGGACTTATGGATTTTCGGCCCGAGTAAAT
>VGYV01000787.1 GCA_016872855.1 Planctomycetota bacterium | reverse complement strand
CGGGCTGACAAAAACCGTGCCAAAGCCCCGAAGGGAGGCGGCGGCGCGGGCGCCCGTTTGGCTGCCTGCCCCCAGGCAGGCCACGCCGCACGAGCGAAGTCTCGTGCGGCGCTTAGTCTCTTAGCACTACAATGCTAGATCGTGGCTTCCGAGCGCCGTAAAACAAGAAAGGCGAGGATTCGACGACGAGGACGACGACGACAACGACGACGATTCCGCGCCGCATTCAAGAAGCCCCGGATTCGGGAGTAGACTCCCCCCTGGGCGGCTGGCGCGCGTGCGCGCAAGTGATGAGCCACTTTGAGCCACATTTGGAAGCTCGCCGCCGGAAGGCCGAGGATCGGCAAACGGCGAGTTGAGCCACAGTGAGCCACATTGAGCCACAATGGCACGAGTGGGGGGGCCTGGAAGATGGCTGATCGGGCCGTTGGGGCGGGGGTGCAGCATTGTCAGTCGAGCGGGACGAGGTCGGTGCCCTCGGAGGCAATGTCGCGGATGCGGTGGCCGTCCACGAGGATTTGGTAGGTGGTGCCTTTGCGGGCCTTGATGTGGGCCTTGCCGTCGCGGAGCTCGACGGGGAAGGGGCTGACGACGCGGTGCCTGGCGTCGGCGGCGACGGCGAGGGAGTCGAGTTCGCCATCGAGTGCCCAGCGCAGGCTGAGGATGGCGCACGGGTTGATGTTCGGGCCCTGGCGTCGCTGGGCGGCGAGGTGGAAGGAGTCGGGGAGGGTGCCGACGAGCTTGCCGTCGGGATACTGCTGCTGCTCGGCGGAGAGGAGGATGCCGCGGGCGAGGTGAGCCCAGTCGAGCGTCCTGTCGTGGGGGGCGAGGAGTGTGAGAGCGTAGGCGTAGACGCCGCCGCACCACTGGACGGGGAGGCCCATCCAGTTCGGCGCGCGGTAGTTGGTGGCGCCGTAGACGGGGATGGTGGCGTAGAGCATGACGGGATAGCGGCTCCAGAGGTAGACGAATGGGACGCCGCTGAGGGCCCAGCGGCGGGCCTGGGCGAGGCAGTCCTCGCGGCCCGTCAGCTCGTGGCCGCGGACGTAGGCCCAGACGAGGTAGGCCGAGGCCAGGATGTCGGGGGTGTGGAGGGAGAGCTCCCAGGTCTGGGCGCCGCGTGGGACGCGGAAGCGTTTCATGTAGTCGAGGGCCTTCAGGCCGGCGTCGAGGGCGGCCTTATCCCCAGTCATGTGGGCGAACTCGAGCAGCGTGGCGGCGGGGCGGGCGCAGTGGCCGCTGGCCGTGTCCTCGGAGTGGCCCTTCTGGTACTGGCCCTGGTAGCGCCAGGAGCCGTCGGGCTTCTGGGACTTGATGAGGCCCTGCGCCTGAGCGGAGCGCATGTCGAGCCATTGCTTCGCGCGGCCGGTGACGAAGTAGATGGCGTCGTTCTCGACGTGCGAGCCGCCGCCGGCTAGCTTGTCGAGCTTAGGGACCTCGCCCGTGAGGCGCCAGAGGGTGGAGGCAAAGGGGGCGAAGGGCTGGCGCTTCCAGTTCGGCTCAGCGCAATGGCCCCAGCCGCCCTCGCCCTTGAGGGGGCCGTTGAGGGCGGCGAGGCAGAGCTTGTGCTGGGCGTCGCGGCTGCGGGGCGGCTTGGGCAGGGGCGGCAGGCCGTGGCGCTGCACGGCCCAGTGAATCACCTCCTCGATGGCGGCCGGGCGGGCGAAGACGGTGGCCTCGATCTTCCTGCCGCGCAGGGCCATGCGGTGGTCGGGCGTGCCGTCGAAGAAGTTGGGCACGGCGTAGACTGGCTGGAGCGACATGTCGCCCCACGCCAGGGCCACGGCGCCGCGCTCGGTGACGCAGGCCATCAGGGGCATTGTCACCTTGAGGGGGTCGGGCGCGTAGCGGAGGCGTTCGTCGGTCTCGATGTCGAGCTTGGACGACGATGCCTCGCCCTTGCCGAGGTATTCGAGGCCGGCGAAGAGACCGGCTTCGAGGGAGCCGAAGGCCCGCACGACCGGCCCCTCGCACAGTTGACCGCTCTCGATGGCCACGTGGAGGTCGCCCTTGCGGAGGGACAGCTCGATGCTGACGCCGTCGCCCTTGAAGACCAGTTTGCCGCCGCCCCAGACCTTCGAGAGTGGGCCGGAGCCGCCGACCCGCGCCAGCCTGGGCGCGACGCCGCCCCGGTGCACCAGGGGCGCGAGGGCGGCCACGACGACGCCGTCGCGTTCGAGCAGCGCGCCCGTGCCGTCGCCCGCCACGCGGAGCTTCAGCCCGGCCGATTCGCGGGTGATCCACGACTCGCGCGCCCGTGGGCGGCAGAGGAACACCGTGCGCTCGACGTGCGGCAGGCCCTTCGCCTCGACGCGCAGGGGGACGGCCGCAAACGCCGACTTGGCCTCGACGGCCATCGCCACGCGCTGCACGCTCCCCGCGGCCGCGGTGGCCGCCGCGCCGCCGAACGTGAAGGCGAGCGGCTCCGCCGAGTGGTTTCTCACGTGCACGGCCACCTCGTCCTCGCCCGCCTCGACCCGCACGATCTCGAGCGGGTGGCGGACGAGGCGGCAGAGCTCGATGGACTGGACGGCAACCTCGCCGGGCGCCGTGGCGGGGTCGAGGCGGAGCATTGTGACCGTGCCCGTGGCGTCGAGGGGCACCTCGACGTCGTGCCACTGCTTGTCGTGGGCGAGCGCGAAGTGGGCGCTCTTGGCCTGCTCGATGCTCGGCGACTGCGCGGTGGCCCAGAAGACCTGACCGTTGCCGCCCGCCGCCCCCATGAGCCGCAGGCGCACGCCGAGCGGCCCCTCGGCCTTGAAGGCGGGGCTGCGGAGGTAGGGGTCGGTGCCCGTCGAGGTGATTCTCAGCACCCCCTTCTCGGCGGCCACCGTGCAGTCGTGAAGCGCGGTCCAGCCCGCGTCGCCAGCCTCAAAAGTCCACTTCACGAGCGATTCGGCGCGCATGAGCGTGCGGGGATAGGGATTGATGTCCTCGGCCACGGCAGCGGCTCCAATGGCGGTGAGAAGCGCCCAGGACAGAACACGGTCAGTCAATGTGGAACACCTCCTTCAGCGGCTGGGAGACGGGGCTGTCGTCGGGATTGGCGGGCATGAGGTCCTTCATGTAGGCCCACCATTTCTTGCACACGGGCGTCTGGGCGATGGCGGCCCACTGCTCCTCGCTCTCGATCTCGGCGTAGGCGAAGAGCTGGCGGGTCTCTGGGTGCAGGAAGATCGAGTAGTTGTGGACGCCGTGCTGCTTGAGCACGGCCTCCAGCTCGCGCCAGATGGGATTGTGCCGCCGCTCATACTTGGCCTCGCAGCCGGGGTTGACTGACATGACGAAGGCTTTGCGAATCATGCCGTTCTTCCCTGACAATAGAGAGGATGGATGGATGGGTGGATGAATGGATGAATGCAGGAGCAGGCGAACGGACGTGGCCGTCGCCTCTTTCACCCATCCAATCATCCATTCATCCAATCATCCCCTTCAGGAACTCCTGCACGTCAACGACTTTGCCCGTGTGCGCCGATTCCACCGCCGCGAACAGCAGCGCCGCGCATTGGATGTTGTCGTCGAGCGAGTTGGGCGGCTCGGGGCCGCCAGAGAGCCAGTCCACGAACATCTCGGCGAGCCAGGGATTCATCCAGGCCGGCTGCTGGGCGAGACGCTTCTCGGTGAAGCAGTGTTCCGGCGCGATGCCGT
>VGYV01000786.1 GCA_016872855.1 Planctomycetota bacterium | reverse complement strand
CCTCGCCGAACTCCTCCGCGAGTTCACACTGTCGCCCGAGCACCCCGACTTCCATGCGTTCCTGGATGCCGGCGGCCGCCGGACGGCCCAACGGCTCCTCGCGCGCTTCGCCAAGCCGGGCAGCGCGGCGACCGACGCCTGCGCCTGCTGCTCCGGCCCCGAGTACGACTGGGGTTCCTGCTCGCCCTTCTCGCTGGCCGGCCGCGGCCCGGGCGAGTGCAGCGCCGGCGTGTTCGACCTCATCGAGGTGGACCTCGCCAGCGCGGCCCAGGCCCTGGAACGGGGCCACCGCCACGCGGCCACCGTGCTTGCCGCCCGAGCCCTGCTTGTCACCCGCGGCGTGCAGCCGCGCGACGACCTCGACGCGCTCAAGCTCTTCCAGGAGCACTTCGTGGCCCAGGGCCTCGTCGAGCCGGCACTCGCCCCGATTGTCGAGAACGCGATCCAGGTCGTCTCGATGCTAGACCCCGAGACGGCCTTCATCGTCCGGTCCGACGTCGTGGGCGTCTTCGTGAACGCGGTGAAGACCCTGTACCAGAACATGGACAGCTCGCTCCGCTTCACCCCAGCGCCCGCGCCGGCGCCCGCCGCGGCGCCGAGCGAGCCGGCCAAGGCCGTCACCGAGGACTACCGCGGCGTCTCCTGCCCCCTCAACTACGTGAAGGCCAAGCTCGCCCTCGAGAAGATGCAGCCCGGCGAGGAACTCGTCCTCATCCTCGGCGACGAGGGCCTCGCCAACGTCCCCGCCAGCGCCGCCGCCGACGGCCACCAGGTCGTCTCGATCACCCGGCAGCCCAACGGCAACCGCCTGGTCATCCGCAAGGGCGGGCGCGCCAAGGCGTCGGCCGCGGCCGGAAAGGAGGCCTGATGGCCTCGACCAACTACGGCGTCTGCGAGAAATGCCGCAAGCGCATCCCCATCGCCCACGCCATCCGCGACGGCAAGGTCTACGTGGCCAAGAGCTGCCCCGACTGTGGCCCCACCGAGGCCCTCGTCAGCTCCGACGCCGCCACGTGGCAGCGCAAGCGCGACATCTGGGACTACAACGAAAACGGCGGCATCGCCTGCCACCTCCACTGCGAGCGCTGCCGCCGCGAGCACAAGCCCAAGATGGTCTTCCTCGACGTGACGAACCGCTGCAACATGAACTGCCCCATCTGCATCGCAAACATCCCAGGCATGGGCTTCGAGTTCCACCCGCCCATCTCCTACTTCGAGCGCGTGGCGGCGGGCCTGGCCGCGATGGACCCCAAGCCCACCGTCCAGCTCTTCGGCGGCGAGCCGACCGTGCGCGACGACCTCTTCGACATCATCGCCCTCCTCCAGCGCCACGGCCTGCGCGTGCGCATCGTCACCAACGGCCTGCGCCTCGCCGACGAAGAGTACTGCAAGCAGGTCTGCGCCCTCAAAATCCCCGTCCTCATCGCCTTCGACGGCCGCGACCCCGAAATCTACGCGCGCCTGCGCAGAAGCCCCGACGCCTACGAGAAGAAGGTCAAGGCCCTCGAAAACCTCAAGAAGCACAGCCGCCGCAAGAACATCATCATGTGCTGCGTCGCACGCCACGTGAATGACAGGCACATGGGCGACCTCATCGCCTTCTGCCACGAAAACCGCGACATCATCTCCGCCATGCACCTCATCCCCCTCACCGAAACCTGGGAGGAGGGGGAGTTCGAGACCGACGTCACGACCACCATCGAGGACGTCGAGCAGATCGTCTCCGACGCCCTGCCTGGCGAGAAGGTGGAGTTCATGTCCGCCGGCATCGGCAGCTACCTCAAGTCGGCCATGAGCTTCTTCGGCTCGCCCCGCATCACCTTCGGCGGCGCGCACCCCAACTGCGAATCAATGACCATGCTGCTCTCGGACGGCGAGCGCTTCCGACCCCTCGGCCACTACCTCAAGCGGCCGGTTGACGACGTGGCCCGCGACATCGTGGTGATAGGGCGCCAGTTGGAGAAGAAGCTCGCCGGCCTCAACCCCGCACGCTGGAGCCAGCGCTGGCGCGGCCGCCTGATCGTGATTCGCACGCTCCTGGGGCCAGCCCTCAAGGCCATCAATCTCCGTCGCCTGTTGCGTGGGAATCCCGCGCTGCGGATTCTGCGCATCTTCGGCGGGCTGCTCCTGGGCCGCCGCCTCAAGGACCAGCTCCGCCGCCACAGCGCCATTGACGCCGTGCTCCACATGCTCGTCCTCCCCTTCGAGGAATACCACTCGATTGAGGGCGCGCGCCTCGACAACTGCCCGTCGGGCTTCGTCTACGAGGACCCCGACTCGGGCGAGGTGAAGACCGTTCCCGTGTGCGCCTGGTCGCTCTATCGCACGGGCATCCAGCGCAAGATTGCCGAGAAGTACGCGGGCGCGCCCGCCTGAAGGAGTTCCCCCCTTGAACCGTTCCACCTGCAACACGTGCAAGAAGCTGGTCCCCGCCGACACCGTCGAGCGCGACAGCAAGGTCTATCTTGTCAAGGACTGCCGCGCTTGCGGCACGTCCGAGACTCTCATCTCAGGCGACGCGGCCCGCTACCAGCGCAAGCGCTCCCTCGACCCTGGCTTCGAGTACCAGGGCTGCGGCCTCAACTGCCTCGGCTGCCGCCACAAGACGCCCAACATCGTCTTCGTGGATGTCACGAACCGCTGCAACCTGAACTGCCCGATCTGCATCAACAACACGCCCAGCATGGGCTTCCTCTTCGAGCCGCCCCTCGAGTACTTCGACAAGGTCTTCCAGCACTACGCCGCGATGAACCCGCCCCCCTCGATCCAGCTCTTCGGCGGCGAGCCAACCGTCCGCGACGACCTCTTCGACATCATTCGCATGGCACGCTCCCACGGCCTGGCCACGCGCGTGGTCACAAACGGCATCAAGCTGGCCGACCTCAACTACTGCCGCCGCCTCATTGAGACGAAGGCCACCATCCTCATCGCCTACGACGGCGACAACCCCGACACCTACCGCATCCTCCGCAACAACGAGAAGTCGCTCCAGCTCAAGCAGACCGCCATCGAGAACATCCGCCGCATCGGCGGCGCCAAGGTCACCCTCATGTGCCTCGCCGCCAAGGGCTTCAACGACACCCAGCTCCCCGGCCTCTTCCAGTTCTGCCACGACCGCCGCGACGTCATCCGCGCCATCTACTTCATGCCCCTGGCCCACACTTGGAACCGCGAGCGCTTCGACCTCGAGCCCGACCGCATCACGGGCGAGGACATCGAGCAGATCGTGGCCGACGCCTTCCCCGGCGACCCCGTGGCCTTCCTGCCTGCCATGTTCCTGGGCGAGGTGCCCACGCTGGTCAAGTACCTCAACATCAAGCCGCTTCCCTTCGCCGGCGCCCACCCGAACTGCGAGAGCATGTACATGCTGGTCTCCGACGGCAAGCAATACCGCCCGCTCGGCCACTTCCTGAAGAGTCCCGTCGAAGACTTCGCCCGCGCCCTCCGCAAGGTCGAGGAGCGCCTCGCCCGCCGCGACCTGCGCATCGGCCTCGCGCAGGCCAAGGGCGGAAAGCCCACCCTGCGACAGCGCCTCCTCAAGCTCCGCACCATCCTCGCAGTCGCACACGTCATGCACCGCCACGGCCGCCTCAGCCGCGTACTCAAAGGCCGTGGACTGGGCAAGCTCTGGCACGCCCTCGCACTCCCC
>VGYV01000785.1 GCA_016872855.1 Planctomycetota bacterium | reverse complement strand
TCGGCCGCATCGGCGTCGGCGCAATGGGCACCGTCTACAGGGCGCGGCAGGTGGCCATGGACCGCCCCGTCGCCCTCAAGGTGCTCTTCGAGAATTTGGTCGGCGACGCCGAGTTCGTGCAGCGCTTCCTCCGCGAGGCGCGCTCCGCCGCCAAGCTCAACCACCCGAACATCGTCCACGGCTACGACGCCGGCCCCACAGGCAACACGTTCTACTTCGCCATGGAGTTCGTGGAGGGCGAGACGGTGGGGGATGTCCTTGACAGGGAGAAGCGGCTCGATGAGGCGCGGGCGGTGGCCATCGCCCGCTCCGTCGCACTCGCTCTCGACCACGCCTGGCAGAACCACATCGTCCACCGCGACGTGAAGCCCCACAACATCCTCCTGGCGCGCGACGGAACAGTGAAGCTGGCCGACCTCGGCCTCGCCCGCTCGGTCGAGTGGAGCGACCGCATCACCCTCGACGGACATGTCCTCGGAACCCCAGCCTACATGTCCCCCGAACAGGCGCGCGGCGAGGACGACATTGACACCCGCTCCGACCTCTACTCCCTCGGCGCCACCCTCTTCCACATGGTCACCGGCACCACCCCATTCCATGGCCGCACCGTCCAGGCCATCGCCATCAAGCAGGACAAGGAACCGGTGCCAGACCCCAGGAGCCGGTTCCCCGGCGTCTCTGATGCTGTTGCCCGCCTCATCATGTGGATGATGTCGAAGGACCGCGAGCGCCGCCCCCAGACCCCCGCGGACCTCATCGGGGCCATAGACATCGCATTCCCGCCCGTTGCCCACAGTCCGGGCAGCACAACGCTCCCCATACCCGCGCAGGCTCGGCCCATTCCATCCGTGTCGAGGGGCAACCGCTGGTTGCTCCCCGGCCTTGCCGGCCTTGCCGCGCTGCTCTGCCTCGTCCTCGGCAGCGTCCTCCTCCTCTACCGTCTGCGCGAACAAGCCACCAGGCCCCCTGACGACAAGGCCATGCCGTCCAAAACCGAAACCGACAGCAGCGTATTGCCCGCTATACCCCCGGAGCCTAACAAGCCGGTCGGGCCGCTCGCCCCGGGCGAGGATGAAGTGCGAAAGAAGGTACACGAAGTGGCCGAAGCGAAGCGCAAGCAACAGGCCAACGCCAGGGCGCGCGAGGACGAAGCGGGGCCTGGGATCACGGGGCCACCTGTCCGGCCGAGGAAGGAGTTCGTGCCTGCCGAGAAAGTGAAGGAGCCAGCTGATGCCCCCGCGCCCGAAGCCCCCAAGGACGCGCTCTTCTACGACGATTTCTCGGCGAAGGACATCTTCGCAAGCGGCAAGTGGATGGCCACCCGCGACGAGGACTTCAAGGAGGCCGTGACCGACACCGTGGACGGACGCCTGCGCATCCGCGTCGGCACCATCGGCACGCGCGACGACACGGTGAAGCACCTCGGCATCCGCTCCGCTGAGCAGGTCGTGGACCTCTCCAGCCCAGTCGAGGTCGCGGCGGAGATTGACTGGAACAACCAGGCCAACGGCTGCTACCTCCATGCCAGCCTGTTCCTGTGCCCGACGAAGACCGCCGCCACGGCGGCCAAGGAGCAGGACTGGCTGAAGTTTGAGTACGTGGGTGTGCCGCCGGGGAAGAACGCCCGCGCCTGCCTCAGCCGCCGCAAGGCCGGCGACCTCCGCCTCCTTTACACCGAGGGCTGGCCCGACAAGCAGAGGTCCGGCCGCTCCATCGGCAAGCAGAGCGTGCGCCTGCGCCTCGACCGCGACAGAATCGAGATCATCGAGAACGGCAAAGTCCTCTGGGGGCCAGAGCCTCACGGCTGCGACTTCACCCCAGCGTACCTATACTTTGACGTCTGCTCCCTCAGCAACTACCCGCCCCGCGAACTGTTCTTCGACAATCTCGTCGTACGCCCCATGCCCCGGTCGCCGTGACGCGCCCCGATACAGGGGAACCGACGGAAGACGAAGACCGGGGCCGTTTGTCGCTACGACCGCCGACAGGAAGCGTGGGGATGTGGCATCCGCAATGGTCCGAATCTTGCGCCCGCATTGGGGCACGAAGGGGCGCAAGATTGGGGCCGCCCGAGGGTGCCTGGACGAGATGGCGCAGGGCACGTGGTTCCGTAAGCCTTTGCCACCCATAGCGTTATGGCTCAAGCGAGAGGGGGTGTGGCCGCGTGGGTCGGGCCATGTTGTTGCTCGCAGGTATGTGTGTGCGCGGGGCGCAACTTCGATGAAATGGCGATTCTCAGCGGAATTCGGGCGAGATTCCGAACTTGCGCCCCTTCGGAGGGGGCGCAAGTTCGGAGCGAATCAGCCGCCGATGCGGTGCATTTCGCCGCGGAAGGAGCCGCGGTGCCGTGCCGGCTTGGCCGCGGCGGCCTCGGCCAGGAGGCGCCCGAGGGTCGCGCGGCCGAGGCCGGCGCGAATCTGGGGCAGGACGTCCAGTTCCCCTCCCTCGATGAGGCAGGCTCGGAGGCGGCCGTCGGCGGTCAGGCGCACACGGTTGCAGGCGTGGCAGAAGGGCTGGGAGTGGGGGGCGATGACGCCCACGGTGCCCCTGTGGCCGGCGATGCGGAAGCGCCGCGCCGCCGCGGCGCCTTGCCGGCCCGGGAGCGGCTCGAGTTCCCCCAACTGCCTCACCAGCGCCAGCACCTCCTCCGCCGGCACCAGAAGAGACGCAGGCGGGGCGGCTCTCACCCCCCTCCCTTCCAGGCAGGGGGCAGGGGGAGGGTTGGCCTCAAGTCCAACCCTCTCCCTACCCTCCCCCTGGAAGGGGGAGGGGTCAAGAGAAATGGGGCCGTCGGCGGGGGTGAAGGGCATGTATTCGACGAAGCGCACCTCGATGGCCCACTCGCGTGTCAAGCCCGCAAGCGCGGTCGCCTCGCCATCGTTGACCCCCCGCATCACGACGACGTTGACCTTGACGGGGCGGAAGCCGGCATCGAGTGCCGCCTGGAGGCCGGCCAGGGCATCCTCGACGCGGCCGCCGCGGGTGACGCGCTGGTAGACCTCGGGCGTAAGGGCGGGGATGCCGATGTTGATGCGGCGTAGCCCGGCCTGGGCCAGCGGCGCCGCGAGGGGGGCGAGAAGCGTGCCGTTGGTCGTGAGGCCCAGGTCACTCAAGCCGGGGGTGGCGGCCAGGTCGCGCACGATGTCGGCGATGTCGGGCCGCAGAAGCGGCTCGCCGCCAGTCACGCGGACCTTCTCGATGCCGCACTCGAGGGCGAGGCGGACGAAGCGCGCGATCTCCTCGCGCGACAACACGTCGGCGCCCTCCGCGCTGTCCTGGGGGCGGCAGTAGACGCAGCGCAGGTTGCAGCGCGAAGTGACGGCGAGGCGGAGGTAGCGCAGTGGGGATTGCGGATTGCGAATCATCCCCTCACGTCCAGTTCAACGACTTCCAGGCTTGCGCCGGCCTCGAGCTCAGCAGCCTCCGCCGGCAACCTGATGAGGCAGTTGGCGCCCGCAAGTGCGTGGACGTGGGCGGAGCCGTGGTAGGGCAAGGGGCGCACGGCCCAGCCATCGGGCATCTGGGACAGCACGCCGGGCACGTGGGCGACCCGCCCCGGCCGGTGGCGCGTGGCCTCCAGGAGGCGTGCCCGCCGGCGCGGCGGATTGGGGTCGGCGTAGCCCATCATCGCCTTGAGTGCGGGCACCACCA
>VGYV01000784.1 GCA_016872855.1 Planctomycetota bacterium | reverse complement strand
CCGAGCAAAGACCGCCGCCTGACACAGCCGGTTGTGCCCGCTCAACCCACGGCCACAACATACCGTAAGTCTAGACCCTGCAAGGACTTGACTCATTCCATGGCCCTGTAAGTCTGACAATCCCCCCCCTACCCCCTCCCTGGTAGGGAGGGGGGTCGGGACCCCTCTCCCTTGTAGGGAGAGGGTAGGGAGAGGGTCGGGCTCAGGAGCTTCGAACAAGCTCACCAGGATTGGGGGCCAGACTCGGGGCCGAGATTCCTGACACCCCCCCCACTTTGCGACCGCGGGCCTCGGTGCGGCGTGCCGCCGCTTCGCTACGGGCCAAAGCGGCATCTGTGATGCCGCACTCCACATTCCTCCCGTCCCGCACGGGCGCGCATTATGGAGTGCGGTGACGAAGTCACCGCTTTGGTTGCCCGCGAAGCGGACAGAACGGGCGCCTGGCCGCCCGAAGGCGCAAACTGGGGGCGTGTCAGCCGAGATTCCTCTTGACTTGGCTGCTTAGGACGCTATAATCTGTGATAGAGGGAGGGGGCGGGGGAGGCTAGTGAGAGCACAACTCGTGGCATCGTGCTGGAGGGGCGGCACGGGGTCAAGGAGAGTGTGTGGAGCAATAGAGTTGTCCCTGGATGCCCGGTGGCGGAGCCGGTCGCGAGGAAAGCGGCAGCCTGGGGAGCTGTCGTCGGGCGGCCCGGCCACTGTTGCGAGCTAAATGTAGAGGGGCACGAGACCTTCGTGAGCATGAGCGTCTGGCAACCCGGAATGGTCCGTCGGACTGGACTCACTGGCCTGAAACACGCGATAGTCGGGCGGCGAGCCGCCTGGCAAGCGTCGGGGCCTCAGGGGTTCGGGCGATTCGCGCTGCGAGGGTGTCCACGCCGCTTCCTCGTGCCAGTGGTGCGCGACGCCGTGTAGCCTTGAGCACAACTCTATAACCCGTCTGCCCTTAGCTTGTGTGGCAGCAGCTCCCGCCTCTGCTCTCCCTTCCGTGCGGCTCACCCAGTGTGCATACATAGGGGCAAGCGCTTAGTTGCGCCCATCCGCCGGCTGCTACTGAGCGGCCTGGGGGATGGAGTCCGATGGAGAGGTGGTCCGTGGTCCCACTGGCCATTGCCTTGCTGATTGCAGTGGCGTGTCTCGGGTTTGGGTACGGCGCGAGTCAACTGCTTGGCTACATTCAGAGACGCAGCGCGCGCCGTGAGGCGGACAAGCTGCTGAGTGCGGCCCGCCAGGATGGGGAGGAAATCCGCCAGAAGGCCGAGGTGGCCGCCAAGCAGGAGTTGCTCCGCCTGCGCGAGGAGTTCGAGCGGGAGACCCGCGAGGCCCGCACGCAGCTGAAGCTGCTCGAGAAGCGGCTGGTCAAGCGCGAGGATGGCCTCGAGCGCAAAGCCGAGATGACGGCGAAGCGTGAGAAGTACATCGAGAACCTCGAACGCGAGCTGTCAGGGCGCCAGGAGAACGTGACGGCGCGGGAACGCCAACTCACGGAGGCGCTGGACAAGCAGCGTGAAGCGCTCTACCGCATCTCGGGCCTCAGCCCCCAGGATGCCCGCGCGCAGCTCTTCGAGCGGCTCGAGCGCGATTTCGACCGCGAGGCGGCCGCCCTCCTCGAGCGGAAGCTCGAGCAGGCGAAGGAGACGGCCGACCAGCGCGCCCGCGAGGTGCTCGCCACCGCCATCCAGCGGTGCGCCGTCGAGCACACGAACGAGAGCGTGGTCTCGACGATAGACCTTCCGAGCGACGACATGAAGGGCCGCATCATCGGCCGCGAGGGCCGCAACATCCGCGCGTTCGAGAAGGCGACAGGGGTGGACGTGATCGTGGACGACACGCCTGGCGTGGTGGTGCTTTCGGCCTTCGACAGCGTGCGGCGCGAGATGGCCCGCCGCGCGATGGAGGAGCTCGTCTCCGACGGGCGCATCCACCCCGCGCGCATCGAGGAGGTCATCGAGCGGGCCAAGCGGAAGACCGAGGAGACGATTCAGCAGACCGGCAAGCAGGTGCTCTTCGACATGGGCGTGCACACGAACAACCAGAAGCTCGCCTATCTCCTGGGGCGCCTCCGCTACCGCACGAGCTACGGGCAGAACGTCCTCCAGCACTCCGTCGAGGTGGCGCACCTCATGTCTATCATGGCCGGGGAGCTGCGGCTCGACCCGCCGCTAGCCAAACGCATCGGCCTGCTGCACGACATCGGCAAGGCGGTGGACCACGAGCTGGAGGGGGGCCATCCCGAGATAGGCGCGCTGATCGGCAAGCGTATTGACGAGGATGGCATCGTCATCAACGCCATCGCCGCCCATCACGAGGGTGCGCCGCCCGAGAGCGTCTACGCTGTGCTCGTCCAGGCTGCGGACGCGATCTCGGCCTCGCGCCCGGGCGCCCGGCGCGAGACCCTCGAGAAGTACATCAAGCGGCTGGAGCGCCTTGAAGGCGTGGCCAGCTCCTTCGAGGGGGTCGAGACAGCCTATGCCATCCAGGCGGGCCGCGAGGTGCGGGTGATCGTCAAGAGCGAAAAGGTGGACGACAAGGCGGCGACGAAGCTGGCCCGCGACATTGCCAAGGAGATCGAGCAGGAGCTCGACTACCCCGGCGAAATCCGCGTCACCGTGATCCGAGAGACCCGAGCCGTTGAATACGCTCGGTAGATTGGGGCCAGCGTGACCGTCCAGGTCCTTGCCATCGGCGACGTGATAGGGCGGCCGGGCCGCCACTTCCTGCGCGAGAACCTGCGGCGAATCGTCGCGCGTGAGGGGGTGGACCTGGTTCTGGCCAACGGCGAGAACACGGCGGGCGGCCTCGGGATAACGGGGAGCATCGCTGCCGAACTCCACGACTGCGGCGTCCACGTGATCACCACGGGCGACCACGTGTGGCGGCGGCGCGACATCGCGGAGGCGCTCACCGAGGACCCGCGCCTGCTGCGGCCCCAGAACTACCCCCCAGGAGCCCCAGGCGCCGGCATCGTCACCGTGACCACCCCCTCGGGCGTCCCGGTGCGGGTCATCAACCTGCTCGGACGCATCTTCCTGGAGCCCGTGGACTGCCCGTTCGAGTGCGTGGACCGCATCCTGGAGCGGACGCCTGGCCCGCCGGTGACGATAGTGGACTTCCACGCGGAGGCGACGAGCGAGAAGGCGGCGATGGGTTGGTTTCTCGACGGCCGCGTGAGCGCCGTGGTCGGCTCCCACACCCACGTTCAGACCGCCGACGAGCGGCTCCTCGAGCACGGCACGGCGTTCATCACCGACCTCGGGATGACGGGGGCGGAGCGCTCGATCCTGGGCCGCAAGGTGGAGCAGGTGATCGAGCGGCTGCGCACCCGCCTCTACGTGCCGATGGAGGTGGCCAGCGGCTCCGTGCGGATGTGCGGCGCCATCGTGTCCGTGAACCCCGAGACGGGGCGAGCGGTCGGCATCCGCCGCATCGCCGAACTGTAGCCTCCCGAAGGTTGACAACCTTCGGGAGCTTGGAGAGGTTCTGTGGGCGGGGCGTCTCTGCCCCGCGCGCTGTGGGCGGGGCGTCTCTGCCCCGCGCGCTGTGGGCGGGGCGTCTCTGCCCCGCGCGCTGTGGGCGGGGCGTCTCTGCCCCGCGCGCTGTGGGCAGGGCGTCTCTGCCCCGCGCGCTGTGGGCGGGGCGTCTCTGCCCCGCGCGCTGT
>VGYV01000783.1 GCA_016872855.1 Planctomycetota bacterium | reverse complement strand
ACCGAGAAGGGTTGGCGGCGGGTCCAGACCCTCCGCGACCGCGTGATCGGCCCCCTGAAGATCGCCCCGAGCCTGCTCAGGAAGGGCGTCAACGTCCTCGCCATCGAGGTCCGCACCAGCCACTACCACCCGTTCATTCTGCCGACGGGCGGCGTGCGGCGATGGGGGGCGCATGGGGGCTACGAGAACTACACGTGGGACCACTGCCGCCTGCTGCGGCTGGAGCTTCGGGACGCGGCGGGCAAGCTGCCCTCGATGCTCGCGCGGCCGGCCGGCGTGCAGGCCTGGGCCGCCGACATGCACACCCGCGTCTACACCCCCGACTACAACCCCGCGGGGCTTCCGAGCGGGGTGGTGCGGCTCGTGGGCGCGCGCAACGGCACCTACAGCGGCCAGGTGGTCGTCGGCACGGACCGCGAGCTGACTGGTCTGGAGGCCGTCTGCGGGGGGCTGGCGGGGGACAGCATCGCAATGATTCCCGCCTCCGCGGTCCAGGTGCTCCCGATGAAGGGCCAGCCCATCTGGACGCTGGAGTTCCTCGGCCACGACCGCTCGCTGGACCTGCGGTTCGACCCGAAGTACCCGCGCCTGACGGCGACGGGCGAGGTGGCGGCGGTCCGCTACGGCATCTACGAGGGCCTGCCCGCCAAGCCGCGGCACGAGATTCCGGCCAAGGTCATGGAGGTCTACGACCGCTTCAGGTTCTTCGACCACATTTCCGCGGCCTGGCCGGAGAAGGTGCCCGCCGACACGTGTCAGGCGCTCTGGGTCTATCTCCGCGTGCCGTCGGAGGCCGCTCCGGGCCTCTACAGGGGCACAATCACGGTGAGCGCCGACGACGTGAACCCGATGACCGTGCCGCTGGAGGTCGAGGTGGCCCACTGGCGCGTGCCCGACCCGCTGGCCTTTCAGACGCTCGTCGAGTCCGAGCAATCCCCCTACGCAATCGCCAAACACTACGGCGCGCCGCTCTGGTCGGACGAGCACTTCAAGCTGATGGAGGCGTCGTTCCGCCAATTGGCGCGGCTGGGGGCCGACTGGCTTTTCGTGCCTGTGCTACTGAACAGCGAGCTTGGCAACCGCGAGGATTCGCCCATCAAGTGGATTCGCGACAAACGCGGGGAGCTGCGCTTCGGCTTCGCCACGATGGACCGCTACCTCGACCTGGCGGTGAAGCACTGGGGCGTGCCAAGGGTCATCTGCTTCCTCGTCATGCACGGCGTCTCCGCGCCCTCCAGCCACGTGAAACTCCTCGACGAGGCGGCGGGCAAGGAGGAGCTGGTGGACGTGGGGCCTGGGCAGGACGCCGCGGTGCGCCGCCCGCTCTGGCAGGCATTCGCCACCGCACTCCTGGAGCACGTGAAGGCCAGGGGCATGGAGCGCTCGGTCTATTGGGGCCACGTGTTCGACAACATCGCCGACCCGGAACTCATCACCATCCTGCGGGAGTTCGCTCCCCATGTGCACTGGGCCGCCGGCGCCCACGCCCGCCAGCCCGACGCCACCTTCCGCGCCACCGCGCGGGCCTATGGCAGCGACATCCTCGACCGCAGCTCGTGCGGCTGGAAGAACCCGTTCATCCACCTGCTGATGCCGCGGGCCTATGGCTCGGTCATCTGCGTGGAGGGCACAAGCACGCCCTTCACCCACCGCGTCATGTGCGACCGGGCCATCTACGCGGGCTTCAACGGCATCGGGCGAATGGGCGCCGACTACTTCGACAACGCCTGGTTCGACGGCTTCAGGGGCCGCGAGTGGTACCTGGTCGGCCGCTCTTGCGTGCAGACGCTCTGGCCGGGCGAGGATGGCGCGGAGGCGTCCGCGCGCCACGAGACCATGCTGGAAGGCATCCAGGAGGCCGAGGCGCGCATCTTCCTGGAGCAGTGCCTCGAGCGGGGCGTCCTCAAGGGCGGGCTGGGGGAGCAAGTCAGGGCAGTCCTCGACCGCCACGTCCGCGAGACCCTCTACATCCCTGGCGGAGCCTGCGGGATTGACCTGATGGACTACACGGGCGACTGGCGCGCCCGCTCGCGGCGGCTCTACGACGCGGCGGCCAAGGCCGCCGAACAGGTCGGACTCGACGTCAACGTCATGGCCCTCGGCGCGGTGGAGATCAAGAACTTCTTCCAGGGCAAGGAGCAAACGGTCTTCACCGGCGACGGCATCCTGGTGCCGGCCCTGGGAAAGGCGACGGCCACGGTCATGTTGCGGAACTGGACGAATCGCCCGCGCGCCTGGCGGGCCGCAGGCTCCGAACCCTGGCTGAAGCCGCAGAAGCCCGAGGGCCAGGCCCCGCCAGGACAGCACGAGCTCGCCATCACGCTGGACGGCTCCGGGCTGAAGGCGGGCGAGGCCGTTGTGGGCACCCTCACCATCACGGATGTGGCCGGTGGCACCGAGTACCCCGTGAAGATCACGGCCAAGGTGGGGGAGCCTGTAGAACTGCTCGTCGAGCGGCCCGTGTTGAATATCGTGGCCGGCCAGCCCGACAGCCTGACCTTCAAGCTCGCCAACAACACGGACGGCGAGCAGAGGTTCCAGTTCGCCAGCGCGGAGCGGTGGCTGAAAGTGGCGCCTGCCTCGGGCAAGCTCGGGGCCGGGAAGGCGGCCTTCGTGAAGTTCACCGCCAGCCCCGCGAAGCTGCCCCCGGGCTCCGTCGAGGTCGAAGTCACACTGACGGCGGCCGGGGGCGCCGTCGCCGAGAAGCTAGCCTTCACGGTTTACAGCGTAGCCGAGTACCAGCCGCCGAAGGCGACTCCGGCGGGCGAGGCAGTGCTTCTCGACCGCCTGCCGTGGGATAAGCATGGCAAGGCCCACGAATCCGGCTCCAAGAAGGGCGAAGCACCCAGGATGGGCGCGCGCGACGGAGGGAAACGAAAGCTGGCGATCGGCGAGAAGACCTACGAGCACGGCCTGTGGGTGAACCCCGCCCACAGGACCGCCTACAACATCGAGGGGGCGGGCTTCGAGACCTTCGCTGCCGAGGTCGGCGTGGCCACGGAGGTGGCGAAGAACATCGAGCGCTACGGCGCGGCCCGCGGCCAGCAAGTCTGCTTCGAGGTTTACGTGGACGGCGCCTGCCGCGCCCAGAGCGGCTTCATGAAGGCCACGGATGGCCCGAGGACGCTCGTGGTGGATGGCCTCCGCTCGGTCAAGGAACTCGTCCTCGTCACCCGCACCCGCGGCGGGGCCGACGCCGCCATCCTGTGCCACTGGGCCGAAGCCAGGCTCTACCGGCCCAGGTGACGCGCCTCATCTCGGCCGGGAAAGCCGCCCGTTCAGTTCAAAGCTCACGACGGAGCACATCCCCGATCTTCGCCATCGCCCTCTGTAAGCGTCCGGGGGAGCGTTCCCACGAAGGTCCTGATCTCGCTTCTTGGCAGGAGGCCTCAGGGGCGTGAGGCCGATGAGAGCCGCGATGCCGAAGAACGGAACGAGCGCCCGCAAGACAGAGCAGTCCTTCATCCAGAGTCTCCTGCGTCCTCCTCTTGCCCCCCGCCATTCCAACCGTTGGCGGCGCGCTCACTACTTTGTTTCTGTTGCGGATTCATGTAGCGACAAGCGTCCCGCTTGTCGTAGGGCGAGGAAGACCGCAAGCGGGACGCTTGCGGCTACGTCTGGAACGAGCCCGTTCAGTTCCGGGACTTTCCGCAACAGAA
>VGYV01000782.1 GCA_016872855.1 Planctomycetota bacterium | reverse complement strand
GCAGGCGCGACCGCATGCTGTCGCGGTGGCAGACGGCCTCGTGAAGCAGGGAAGGCACGCAGAGGCCCTTACGTTTTACCTCCATGCGCTGGACTGCGGAGGCGACCGGACCTTCCCCAAGGCCGTGCCGCCGTCCCAGCCAGAGAACAAGGCGTATCTGGATCAGATCACCTCAAGTCCACCGGAATCCCTGATTACCAAAGCCCTGGCAGGATTCGCTGCCTGCTGCGAAGCGCTGATTGGCTCTCAGGGTGTCTCGAAGGGCTGGACGCCGGAGCTTGCGGGCAAGTGGGGCCAGGCCTTTGCCGACACGTACACCCGCCATGGCGATTGGGCGGGCGCCTGGGCGAAGATCGCTCTAAGCCTCGGCCCAACACCCCATGGGGGCTTGACACGCCTATGCCTGGCCCAGTGTCTGCGCCGAGAGGGTTACTTCGCTCAGGCTAAGCACCATCTTGAGGGCGTGATCGCGGATGGCCGGATCGCCCCTCTGGCCGAGCGGGCGCAGATCGAGTTGGCACTGCTTCTGGGCGAATCGTACGGGCTTTACCCACGCGCCGAAGCGCTCCTCGCTGAAGTTCAGGATGCGACCGATCACTTTGTCGCGGCCCGCGCACGGCTCCACATGGGGCAGATTCAGGAACTCCAGGGCCACCTCGACCGGGCCGGGCGCACCTACGGCTCGCTAGCCAACGATGAGGTCAATAAGGACGTGAAAGCCCGCGCCGCCCATGCGCTGAGGCGACTGCGGGAGGCCAGAGAGAAATATGCCTTTGAGCCTCTCGGGGCGCGCAAGCCTGGCCTCTACTACCTCGGCGAAGACCGGCAGTCTAAAGGGGACTGGAAGAACCGATGCGGCGTGGATGCGTTCATCCTCTGTTCGATCTGCGCTCCGGGGAACTCGACTGGGGGAAACCTCTGGCCCATCGGGCATCGAGACGGGTTCGGGAACGAAGCGGAGTTGACGGGCTCCTGTCATTGGCTTTCCGGGGGCTACGACCGGGACCCCAGCGCGCTGTTCTGCCCATCCACCTCGACGCGACGCTTCGCCAATTGGGACGATGGCGGCGAGAAGCATCCCATCGGCGAAGGGCCTCATCTGTGCTGGGACCTGGACGTGCCAGCAGGGCTGCTCCGTCTTTCCCTGTACTTCGTGAACGACTGCAATTTTTACGAGCCGAGCCGGAAGTGGACCCTCCACGTGTACGACAAGCCCTCGGCTCGATACCTGGCCGGGTGTGCGGTGGAGGATTTCGTCAACGGCGTTTACAAGCAGTTCATCGTGCTCGGCCCTCGCCAACTCCGGTTCCAGTTGTGGCGTGACCTGAGTCTGAATGCGCTTCTGAACGGCATATTCCTCGACAAGATAACAGTCGCCCGTCTTGAGGAGGAGCCTCAGGGGACGGACGGGCACGCTTCGCTCTACCAGAGGGCCGCGAAACGATACGAGGAGTTAAGGCGTCTATCCGAAACGGACACGCCGCAGTACGCCGTGCGCTTCCAGGAGTATCGCGCAATGGACGAGATGTCCCGAGCGCCGCACGCCCCCTGGCTCACTTGGCAAACGGCGTGGCTGCTCAGGAATGAGCCAGACCGAGCGCGAGATGCAGCGCAGGAGTTCTTTCGGCGTCTGGCAGGCGCCTCAGGCACGGGAAGCATTCTGGAGCGCATAAACGACGACGAGCGCAAATGCCTGGACGAACGCCGGTACCCAGAGGGCCGGACATACACGCTCTCGAAGCTGTGCCTTCTGCAGGCCCAGGGGCCGCTGCCTTGGGACGCATTATGCCGACAAGCGATGGAGCCGTACATGTCACCCGTCGAGTACCCGGAGGGCCTCGCGTTTGTCTTCACGCCAAGCGGTCACCAGAGCCGGAAGCCCGTGTCTGGACAGTATCCCCGAGATTTCGCGTTTGCCCACCGGCTCGTCTGGGATCGTCTCGTGCCAGACCGCAAGCAGTTCCCGGAACAGCCGCGTCCTGAGGCCGTGGCTTTTGCGCAAAAGACCGCTGCGGAACACGAGGGGCCCGGTTGGCGGCAGATCTTCGGGGAGATCACGGCGAGTTTGCGTAGCCTGTGGCCAGACTACCGTCCGCCCCTGCATCTGATGACACGCTATGCAGAGGCGGGGCTGGGGACTGAGCGCCGGCTTCGGTGGCGCGAGGTCTTGGCCTTCTACGACCAGCCCACGCCGGAGGCGAGCGGGCTCTGGGTGTCCTACCTTACCGCGTGCAGGCGCGATCAGGCGCTCCCGGAGGCCCTTGAAGCGGAGAAGACCATCCTCACGCGCTTCCAGGACTCCAAGCTGCACGTGAAGGCCAAGACCGAGATCGCCATGCTCTACTGCAAGATGGGCGATTGGACGAGTGCGCAGCAGCGCCTGGAGGCGCTGGTCCGCGATCATCCGGAGGCGGCCGGGGACTTGAACGTCAGGGTCTGCCTGGAATCGGCAGCGCGAGGCCAAACCGGCATCGAAGTCCTAGACGTCCGGATTGACCCTCCGGAGCTTCCGTCTGACGGCGCATCCACGGCGCAGTGCTCCGTCACCGTATGGCGCTGGATCAAAGGACGCCGACACGAGTGGCGCACGGGCCAACCCACTCAAAACAACCCCGCAGCTAGGAAGCTCGTATGGGCCGTGTCGTCAGAGGAGTCGTTTGGCGCTACCGTAGACCCCAATACCGGGCGGGTGACGGCCGGCAAGAAAGCCGGAACCATTTGGCTCCGGGCGGCCGACGGCGAGCATTCGCGCATTTTCAGTTGTTGCCAGTTGGTGTTACGGAAGCCTTGACAAGGAGGCGCGTCATGATTCGCAGTACATTGTTGAGACTTGTAACGGTGGCTTTCACGTTGGCCGTGCTCTCAGGTCGCGCGCACGGCCTGCTGACCGGCGTGCAGTGGACCGACCCCAGTGGAGACGCCGCCTTTTCAGCAGCTTACGCGAATGGCAAGACCTTCGTAGCCTCCGTAAGTTGCGCAGACACCCAAAACCATACGTACGCCGTCACTTTTACGATCTCCTGGGGCACCCAGAGCGCTTCTGGGTCTACCCAGTACACCACTTCCGACAACTTCATTGTCAACTGCACCTGGACAGGCTTCCAAGAGGGCGAAACGTACTCGCTCCAAATCCGAGTAGTAGAGACCGATACGAACACCCAGAGGACGGCTACCATCACCGTGAGGACGGTCAAGCCGGGTCTGGAGATTTCGCCGCTATATCATGACCGGGGATACCTGGGATTACGAGTCCGGTGATGCCGGGCATGAGGTGACGTACATCCCCGTCTGTAATGCCCCGCCCAACCCGGGCACCCATGCGATATTCAATCTCAAGATGAATGTGCCGGATGGGTGCAACACAAACGGATGGAAGTGGGACTGGGGTTGGCTCGGGGAGGACATGAGTCCTCACTGGTTTGGGTGGTGGCAGGATTCCCCGGACATGGGATCCGTCGGTGTCCAGCCGAATGTCTGGTATGTCCAAGGAAGCGGAAAGGAACCCGTAGGCCAATCACAGATGCTCAGCGATGTCCGATGTGTCGTGCCCTTTGCCCCGGGCGGTATCACAGGGTACCAGATGGGTACCATGGCGACTCCCGGTCAGGCCGTCTCAGAAGCGGACGAGGCCAATCCCCTCAAGCTGATCGTTGGCGTGAACGA